>NZ_JBQKUK010000010.1:0-204709 GCF_054968585.1 Marinobacter sp. G5_S1_61_S3
GAACAACGGCCCTGCCTGACGCTTTCACCGAAGTAGCGGTTACCACCGGCTGATTTAAAAACAGATTTCCGGTAGAATCTCGCGTCTGATTTTGATCGCATTCATTTTCCGAGCGAGAGTAAGGATTTCATGGAAATCAATCCCATTGTTACGAAGATAAAAGACCTTCGTGAGCGCACTGAAGCGCTCAGGGGGTATCTTTGACTACGATCAGCGTAGTGAAAGACTGACTGAAGTTGAGCGTGAGCTGGAAGTGCCTTCCGTATGGGAAGACCCCGAACGAGCACAGGCGCTGGGCAAGGAACGCTCCGATCTTGAATTGATTGTTCGTACCATCGACAACCTCACCTCCGGCCTCGAAGACGCCGAAGGTCTGCTCGAAATTGCGGACGAGGAAGAGGACGAGGGCACGGCCGCGGAGATCGAAGCCGATCTGGCCGGGCTTGATAAAGAGCTCGAGAAGCTCGAATTCCGCCGCATGTTCTCCGGCGAGATGGATGCCAACAACGCCTATCTGGACATTCAGGCCGGCTCCGGCGGTACTGAGGCCCAGGACTGGGGCAATATGCTGTTGCGCATGTACCTGCGTTGGGCTGAGCGCCGTGGCTTCAAGGCCGAGATCGTCGAATTGCAGGAAGGCGATGTGGCTGGCATTAAGAGTGCAACCATCCACATCCAGGGCGACTATGCGTTTGGTTGGTTGCGCACGGAAACCGGTGTGCATCGTCTGGTGCGAAAGTCGCCGTTTGATTCCGGCAACCGCCGTCACACGTCGTTCTCATCCGTCTTTGTCTCACCGGAAGTGGACGACAGCTTCGAGATTGAAATCAATCCGGCAGACCTTCGTGTCGACGTCTATCGCGCCTCGGGTGCGGGTGGTCAGCACGTAAACCGGACCGAATCTGCTGTGCGTCTGACTCACAATCCCACTGGTATTGTCGTGGCCTGTCAGGCTGGCCGAAGCCAGCATCAGAACAAAGACCAGGCCATGAAACAGCTGAAAGCGAAGCTGTTTGAGCGTGAGATGCAGGAGCGTAACGCCGAGAAACAGAAGGCTGAGGATGCCAAGGCGGATATCGGCTGGGGCAGCCAGATCCGCTCCTACGTGCTGGACGACAGCCGTATCAAGGACTTACGCACCAAGGTGGAAACCAGCAATACCCAGTCGGTGCTGGACGGTGACATCGACAAGTTCATCGAAGCCAGCCTGAAGATGGCGCTGTAAACAGCGCCTTTGCCATGCTAACCCGGACAATTCCCGATTTTGCGAGCCAACATGACTGAACACACCCCGAATGCACAGCCAGAGGACAACAAGCTGATTGCCGAGCGTCGCGCCAAGTTGGCGGAGATGCGTGATCAGGGCAATGCCTTTCCCAACAACTTCCGTCGCGACGCCACCGCGACCGAGCTTTTGGCCAAATATGGCGACAAGAGCAAGGAAGAGCTGGCTGAGATGGGCATTCAGGTGGCTGTTGCCGGCCGCATGATGCTTGATCGTAAAGCATTCAAAGTGGTTCAGGATATGACGGGCCGCATTCAGATCTACGCCTCAAAAGATGTCCAGAAAGACACCAAGCACTGGGATCTGGGCGATATCGTGGGGGTGCGGGGTATTCTGTGCAAGTCAGGCAAGGGTGACCTCTATGTGAGCATGGACGAGTACACGCTGTTGACCAAGTCGCTGCGTCCATTGCCGGAGAAGCACAAGGGACTGACCGACACCGAAGCCCGGTATCGTCACCGCTACGTTGACCTGATGGTGAACGAAGACAGTCGCCGCGTGTTCTATGCGCGCTCGAAGATTATCAGCGTCATGCGTCAGTACTTCACTGACCGGGACTTCATGGAAGTCGAAACCCCGATGCTGCAGGTGATTCCCGGTGGTGCCACGGCGCGTCCGTTCGTGACTCACCACAACGCCCTGGGTATCGACATGTACCTGCGTATTGCTCCAGAGCTGTTTCTCAAGCGCCTGGTGGTCGGTGGTTTCGAGCGGGTGTTCGAGATCAACCGCAACTTCCGTAATGAAGGGCTTTCCACCCGTCATAACCCGGAATTCACCATGGTGGAGTTCTATCAGGCCTATGCCGATTACAACGACCTGATGGACCTGACCGAAGACATGCTGCGCACCATTGCCCAGAAAGTACTCGGTACCACCACGGTGGTGAACACCCGTACCCTGTCCGATGGCGAAGAAGAAACCATTGAGTACGACTTCGGCAAGCCTTTCGAGCGCCTGACCGTGGTGGACGCCATCCTGCGATACAATCCTGATATCAAAGCCGAACAACTGGCCGATGAAGCCAGTGCCCGCCAGGTGGCGAAGGATCTGGGTATTCACCTTAAAGAAGGCTGGGGGCTGGGTAAGGTACAGATCGAAATTTTCGAGGCGACCGCCGAACACCGTCTGATGCAGCCGACGTTCATTACCGATTACCCGAAAGAAGTGTCGCCGCTGGCCCGCTGCAAGGACAACGACACGTTCGTCACCGAGCGCTTCGAATTCTTCGTGGGTGGCCGCGAGATCGCCAACGGATTCTCCGAGCTGAACGACGCGGAAGACCAGGCTGAGCGCTTCCAGGATCAGGTGGCCGAGAAAGACGCCGGCGACGACGAAGCCATGTTCTACGACGAAGACTACGTCATGGCGCTGGAATATGGCCTGCCACCGACCGCAGGTGAAGGCATTGGCATCGACCGTCTGGCCATGCTTCTGACGGATTCCGCCTCGATTCGCGATGTCATCCTGTTCCCCGCCATGCGCCCGGAGCACAAGGCTGAAACGAAGAAAGACGAGGGCTGAACATGCAGCCGGTGGAGATACTGGCAAGCCAGCTAAAATCAGGGCGAGGTTGGACGGAGCACCTTGGTGACGAATTCCGTCAGCCCTACATGCAGCAGCTGGCTGAATTCCTCGCGGCGGAAGAGCAGGCGGGAAAGACCTTGTTCCCCGCCAGCCAGCATTGCTTCAACGCCCTGAACAGCACACCGCTGGATAAGGTGCGCGTGGTTATTCTCGGCCAGGACCCCTACCACGGTCCCGGCCAGGCCCACGGCCTGTGCTTCTCCGTGCGCCCGCACGTGGCCACGCCGCCGTCGTTGGTCAACATCTTCAAAGAAATCCACGCCGACCTCGGCATTCAGCCCCCAGACCACGGCTGTCTGCAACCCTGGGCGGAGCAGGGCGTGCTCCTTCTCAACAGCGTCCTCACCGTCGTCCAAAGCCAGGCTGGCGCCCACCAGGGCAAAGGCTGGGAAACCTTCACCGACCGCGTCATCGAAACCATTAACCGCGAGCGTGAAGGGGTGGTGTTTCTACTCTGGGGAAGCTACGCCAAGAAAAAAGGCCAGCACATCGACCGAAGCAAGCATCTGGTACTGGACGGGCCACATCCATCGCCGTTAAGCGCCTACCGCGGCTTCTTCGGCTGCAAGCATTTTTCCCGGGCCAACGAGTGGTTACAGCAGAAGGGCCTGCCGACCGTTGATTGGTCTTTGCCAAACAAATCGCAGCTACTGGAACAATACGGTAAGAGCCAATCCTGAAAAAATGAAGCGGCCCGAAAGAGCGGCCCGCAACTGTATTGATCGGCCGGAGGTGGGGGTATTTTCTCTGACAGGAAAAGGTGTCCGAGCGAAGCGAGTTCTTTTCCCGAAGAAAAATACCCCCACCTTCGGCCAGCCCCCAAAGATTATTGGAGGAGCGCCATAGCAGCTTCCATCTGCGCGTTCAGATCCTCTTCCTCGCTCATATCCACCTCAGGATCCAACCCAAGACGATCAAACGCCGAAATCGTCTTCCAGTCCACCTCCGTCCAGGGATGATCTGTCCCGGCAATCAACTGCAGATTGGCAATCATCACCAGATCCGCATAATCCGCTGCCGGCACCTCACGATGCAGGTTCGCGTATTCCAGAGGCACATTCTGAAGTTCTTTCGGGAAATCCCATTTCTGCAGAATCGTCGCCCCGATACGCGGATGAATCTCATCAATCACATTGTCCAGCATGATGCTACTGATCTGAATATCCCGGTCTTCCACATAGCGCAGAATCGGCAACACCCCGATGAGGTGAACCAACCCGGCCAGGGTGGCCTGGTCTGCCTTGAGATTGGTGTAATGCTGTGCCAGCACATGGCACACCCCGGCCACCTCAGTGCTCTTTTGCCAGGTGGCACGCAGGCGCTTGTCGATCATGTCCGAAGTGGCCTGGAACATCTGCTCCATGGCAAGGCCCATCGCCAGGTTGCTGGTATAAGCCATGCCCAGGCGACCAACCGCCATATTCAAGTTCTCAATCGCCCGGCTGCCGCGAAATAGCGGGCTGTTGCAGACTCGAATAATACGGGCTGACAGGGCCGTGTCGTTGCTGATGACCTTCACCAGGTCAATAATGGCCGAGTCCTCGTTTTCTGCGATGTCGCGTACCTGAAGCGCAACTTCCGGAAGTGTCGGAAGTACCAGTTTGTCGTTTTCAATAGCGTCGGTCAGGTCGGTTTTTATGGTTTCTACAATGTTGGACATAGTCAGTTTGAATCCGCCTGTTAAGTGTCACCTGGCCGGCAGGAACGTCCGGAAAGGCTAATATGTTCATGTATATGACGTACTTTATAGCAAATTATCGGGATTCTTCCTGTCAACTTATGTATCAGGCGTGTCGGTTTTTTCACGCTCCGGAACAGAATACGGCAAGGGGCGCAGTGACAGAACCGCGTCGGAGGCGCTCTCGGGTACCAATGATTTCTCCGCCGCATCGTGGCGCACAACGGCCAGAATCTCCGAGTGTCCGTCAGAGAAACCAACAGAATTCACGACATTTCCCACTGACCGATCTCCGTCCAGCAGCGACTCACCGGGGGCAGGCAGGGTACCGGCATCGCTGCAGGTATACCGGAAAAGGCTTTTTTTGAGTTGCCCCAGGAAGTGCATGCGCGCGATCACTTCCTGCCCGGTGTAGCAGCCTTTCTTGAAGTGGATGCCTCCAACATGCTGCCAGTTCAGCATTTGCGGCACGAAGCTCTCCGTGGTGGCGGCCGTGAGCGATGCTACGCCGGCAGCAATTTCGGAAGCCTGCCAATCGGCGAGGGGGGCTGCAGGAATGTCCGCCAGAGCCTGTTGTAGCGATGTGTCCAGATCACCCGTTTGCCAGAGTTCATAGCGAGCCATGCCCTCGGCGGTGTCCATCGTACGTATCACGTGGCCTCCGTTGATTTTCACGGAATCGCCTGCGACTGCCAGTGCACCGGTGCCTTCTGGCAGCAGTTTTTCTACTGCGGCATCGCCCAGAAGTCCGATGATCCGAGCGTCCGACTCTACCTCCATTGACGTACCACGGAACAACATCAGGTACTTGCGCAAATGAGTCACCGTGCCGTCGGAGAGATCCGCTGGCAGCTCCATCAATATGTCATCACCATCCCTCACCAACCGGGTCAGGCAATAGGCGCGCCCCTTGGGTGTACAGGCTGCCGCTCTTGGCGAATGACCCTGGGCGACATCGTCGATCTGCTGGCTGAACTGCCCCTGCAGGAACTTGTCGGTGCCTGGCCCGGCTATTCGAACCATGACACGGTCAGAGATGGAAGCGCAGCGGGGCTGGGGAAGCGGATGGTTGGCCAACGGACTTTCGATGTCTGACATGAAGCACTCCAGAATCAGTGGATTTCCTGCGTTTGGCGACCAGATGCCTTGCTGCCAGAGGTCGGGCCCAGGCGAAGCCAGACCCGCAAACGGCGGAATGCATCGGAAGGGATGTTGCGAAACCGCGGCGTAACGGCAACCAGGACAACAGGATATGTACACGATATGGTGCCGGAATGCTGCAGTTTCAAGATCGCAAAGTGGGCGCCCAGACGACTTTCGTCCGCAACCTGGACAGCGCGGTCCTGCCCTGAGCGAAGGCGCACGTATAATTGCTCGCCCTCAACCCGTAGTTCGGTTACGGCTTCCGGGCCGACCAGCAAGCCGGTTCGGCGATACTGGAAAACCGCACCCACGAGTGAGGGGATAGCCAGCACCAGAAGGAGGGGGCTGAACTCACTGGCTACGGCGGCTACGAACAGGGCCAGCGCCAGCCAGGGCAGGGCGCACAGTAACCCGACAGCGTGGGATGGAATCAGTGCCAGTTCAATCCGGCTGGACACGGTTCAGTATGAGGTCAACGATGCGTTGCAGGTCGGGATCTTCCGGGCGGCTGCGCTGCATGAACCACTCGAACATATCGGTGTCCTCGCAGTTGATCAGCTTTTGGTACCGTGCCTGGTCCTCAGCGGGAAGATCTCGATAGGCGTTCTCAAGGAATGGGATCAGCAAAACGTCCAGTTCAAGCATGCCGCGGCGGCTGTGCCAGTAGAGGCGGTTGAATTCAGTATTGTCAGACATTGATTCTCTCAGTTAACCAGTGGGCATTGGAGTGGACCGAGCCATTTCCTTCAGGGAGACGACCGTCGGTAAGTGGTGGGAACCAGTACAGTATCCCTTGCCTCGTGGAGTAGTCCGGGGAAATCCAGTGTGTAGTGCAGGCCGCGACTTTCCCGGCGCTGCAACGCGGAACAGATAATCAGGTCCGCCACGGTCACCAGGTTGCGCAGCTCAAGCAGGTCGTTCGAGACGCGGTAGTTGCTGTAGAACTCGCCAATTTCCCGTTCCAGCAGATCAATCCGGTGCTTGGCTCTCTGCAGGCGTTTGGTCGTGCGAACGATGCCAACATAGTCCCACATGAAATGCCGCAGTTCGTCCCAGTTGTGGGAGATTACCACGTCTTCGTCGGAATCCCTTACCTGGCTTTCGTCCCAGTCCGGTGCTTGGGGTGGTGCGGGAATGTCCGATTCCCGTCGCGCTATATCCGCAGCGGCGGCACGGCCGTAGACCAGGCATTCAAGCAGGGAGTTACTGGCCATGCGATTGGCGCCATGCAGACCGGTAAACGCGGCCTCGCCGACAACATAGAGCTGGTTGATGTCGGTGCGGGCGCGTTCGTCACTGAGTATGCCGCCACAGGTGTAGTGCGCGGCGGGTACCACCGGGATCGGTTCTTTGGTGATATCAATCCCGAACGTCAGGCATTTTTCGCGAATGGTTGGGAAATGCTGTTTGATGAACTCGGCCGGTTTATGGCTGATGTCCAGGTATAGATGATCAGCACCCAGCCGTTTCATTTCGTGGTCGATGGCGCGGGCCACGATATCCCGGGGCGCCAGCTCGCCTCGATCATCGAAGCGATCCATAAAGCGGGAGCCGTCCGGAAGCTTCAGCACACCGCCTTCACCCCTCACTGCCTCGGTAATCAGGAACGACTTGGCATGTGGGTGGTACAGGCACGTGGGGTGGAACTGGTTGAATTCCATATTGCCGACCCGGCAGCCGGCGCGCCAGGCCATGGCTATACCGTCTCCCGAAGCTCCGTCCGGGTTGGTGGTATAGCGATACGCCTTGCTGGCGCCGCCCGTGGCGAGGATAGTGAACCGGGCCCGGAACAGTTCGACATGGTTGTCTTCCAGGTTCAGTATGTAGGCGCCTACGCACGCGTTTCCAGGCAATGCCAGCTTGCGATTGGTGATCAGGTCTACGGCAACCCGGCGGGACATCAGGGTAATGTTGGGGCGCGCCTGGGCCTGGGACGTCAGGGTGGTGGACACAGCGTGGCCGGTGGCATCGGCCGCGTGGATAATGCGGCGGTGGCTATGCCCGCCCTCCCGTGTCAGGTGGTACTGGGACTGGTCATCACGGGTAAAGGTGACGCCGCTGTCGATCAGCCAGTTGATGCTCTCGCGGCCATGCTCAACCGTAAACCGGACAGCATCCTCGTGGCAGAGGCCGCCCCCGGCGTTGAGGGTGTCGCTGACGTGATTCTCAAGAGAGTCGTCGTCATCCAGCACGGCGGCAATGCCGCCCTGGGCCCAGAGTGTTGCGCCGCTGCTGATATCGGCCTTGCTGATGACGGCGATCTGCAGGTGCTCGGGCAAATTCAGGGCAACAGTGAGGCCGGCAGCACCGCTGCCGACAATCAGGACATCGAATTCGTAGGACTGTGGCATCGGGTCGTAATCGCGGGCCATAATGTGGATGTGTATTGAACTAAACTTTGCGCTCGCTGTCTATTTGGCCTGACGGGGTGCTCCCGGATAAAAGGGGGCATTGTAGACTCATCGGATGCCGGACAGCAGCATGATTCCATTGAATAGCAGGCAAGTGGGCCAGACGGTCGAACGCTATGGCAACTCCGGCACTCCGTCTATGAATGCGGATACAGAAAGACACAAGGAAGACGGCAGCGAAAGCCAGACAGACCTTCAACTGGTAAGAAAGGTCCGTCATGGTGATCGGCCCGCCTTTGATCTTCTGGTTGTCAAATATCAGTCCAGGGTTGCGTCGATTATCAGTCGTTATGTCTACGACAGCCAGGAGGTGATGGACCTTACCCAGGAAACCTTCGTCAAGGCGTACCGGGCGATTGACCGTTTTCGGGGAGACAGCGCATTCTACACCTGGCTGTACCGTATAGCCGTGAATACGGCCAAGAATTTTCTTGAGTCCCGCGGGCGTCGTCCGCAAGGCAGTGCCGACGCGGGGGAAGCCGAGAATTACGACGACGGTTCAAGACTCAGGGACAATGCGTCACCGGAGAAACTGTTGCAGCGGGATCAGTTGCAGAGCGCGCTCAGGGTGGCGATATCAAACTTGCCGGAGGAGCTTCGATCTGCGTTTTTGCTCAGGGAGTACGACGGGCTGAGTTACGAAGACATCGCCGGTATTCTCGAGTGCCCCATCGGCACGGTAAGGTCACGAATATTCAGGGCACGGGATGCAGTGGATCGCCACCTGGGCCCTTTGTTAAATGATTCCCGGACGTAATGAGGTTGCATCCTATGGATGATCGTCTCAAAGAAACGCTGTCGGCAATGATGGATGACGAGGCAGACGAATTGTCAGTTCGCAGACTGCTGTCACACGCTGAGCAGGATCAGGTTCGTTCGCAGTGGCAGCGTTGGCAGCAGGTGCGGGATCTCATGCATCAGGGCAGCGTGGCACCGGAGGCTGTGGATGTCAGTGCTGGGGTCAGGGATGTTCTGGATGGCAGCGGTGCGGTATCGCCTGCTGCGACAGTCGGCTCGATGCCCCGCCGGGACAAAAGCTGGCATTGGCCAGCGGTTGCGATGGTCACACTGGCAGCGGTGATTGGTTTTGGCGCCGGTGCTGGTTGGGAGTCCGCCGAAGATGGTGGAGCGATTGCAGCCGCGGGCGTTTCAGAAGAACAGGATCGGCAGGAGTCGGCGGTCGAGCCGGTGCCGGAGGTGGCATTGCAAGGACTTGATGAGGAGCAATGGGAACATCTTAGCCGCTATCTTCTTGAGCACGCCCAACATAACAGCGTAGGAGCCGGTCGAGGCTCCGTTGGCTATGCGCGTGTCGTTAGCGCGTCCGGACCAGGGTATTGACGTTTCATGTTTGCAGGACACTGGCTGGAGTTAAACGGCTGATGGGCAGAATCGCAATGGCAATCCAGAGTCGATTCCCTAGTGCAATCAGGCACGGGCTGGTCATGTTGACGTTGCTCACCGTTCTGACAGGGCAAGTGTCTGCCGAGACGGCGGAGAGCGCCGGGAAGAATGAACAGAGCGCCGAATATTGGCTCAACCGTCTTGGTCCTGCCCTCAACATGACGTCCTATCGCGGCGTCTTTGTGTATGCCCGGGGTGATCAGGTCAGTTCGATGCAGATTGCGCACCGGTATCGGGATGGCATGGTGGAAGAGCGGCTGGTTCTGCAGGACGGAGCCAGCGGTGAGATCGTGCGAAAGGGGATGCGGGTTGTCTGTGTGCTTCCTGACCATGGGCGCATCCAGTTGGATCAGGTTATTCCGTCGGGTCCTTTTGCCGAGGCATTTTCCCATCAGTTGATGCCGGTCAGTCAATGGTATCAGCCAGAGCTGGTGGGCGATGATCGTATTGCTGGTTACGATGTGGTCAAGCTCGGGCTCAGGGCGAGGGATGATCTTCGATACAGTCACCAGTTATGGCTGGAAAAATCCACCGGTCTGTTGGTGAAGAGCCATGTGCGTTCCGTCGGCGGTGAGGTGCTTGAGCATTTTCAGTTCACCAGCCTTGAAATAACGGACTCTCTCCCGGATAGCGAATTTATCGTGCAAACGGAGGGAGAGGCCATCAAACGGGAATTGAAACCGGAACAGACGTCGTCTCCCGCGGCACGGATGGATGGTTGGACGCTCGAGTGGCGCCCGGATGGTTTTGTTCCCGCCGCTGCCCCGCGATCAGGCAAAGGGCAGGCAGTGGCGTTCTCGGATGGGCTGGCAGCCTTTTCTGTGTTTGTCGAACCAGCACGGAAGATGGTGATGCCCACCGGCGCTTCGCGAATTGGCGCCACCACGGTGTACATGAAACAGCTCAGTGTGGATGACATCGCGTTTTTCGTGACTGTGGTTGGGGAAGTTCCACCGACGACGGCCCGTAAGGTGGCCGAATCAGTGACGATTGACGATACCCTGGCGTTCGGCGGAGGCCGGAAATGATTACGGAAACCGGGAGGGTTGTCGGTGTTGCCGGCGACCGGGTATGGGTGCAGACGATTCGCACCAGCGCCTGTGAAAGTTGCTCGGCTCGTCATGGCTGTGGCCAGCGTGCACTGGCCGGTGTTTCAGGAGGCAGGGCCAATCAGGTTCTGGTGGCCAACAGCCTTGGTGCCGAGGTGGGTGATGAGGTGACGGTGGCCATTGATGAGTCCGCGCTACTTGGTGCTTCCCTGCTTGTTTACGCCCTGCCATTGGTGTCGATGGTGGCCGGGGCTGTTTTGGGGCACCAGTTGTCGGCAGGCCACGCGGCCAGTGAGGCCGTCGCCATGATGGGTGCTGCGGCGGGACTTGCCCTGGGCTTCCTGGCCGCTCGCAGGGGGCAGTCACGTAAAGCGGGAACCTGGGAGCCGACACTGGTGGAGGTCAGGCAGGGGGTGGTCGCTTCCCCGGAATGATGTTCCAACAGGCTCTGTTGAAATTATCGGCTTTGACCGCACATTGAGTTTATAACGTCCGCTGAACAGGGGGTCTTTAATGCCTGAAGTAAAGAACGATCAAGACATGCTGCGCCGGCCTCAGCGCCAGGGTTCCATTGTGTTCGTCTGGTATCTTTTGTGTCTTCTTGTTCCCTTGTCTCTGGCTCAGTCTGTCTCAGCTCGCAGTCTCCCTGACTTTACCGAGTTGGTCGAAGAGAACTCGAATGCTGTGGTCAACATCAGTACAACGACCGAGCCCAAGTCAGCGAATCGTGGCCGCTCAAACGGTCTCCCTTTTAACGATCGACAGCTTGAGCAGTTACCGGAGTTTTTCCAGGATTTCTTCCGCGGTCCCCAGTCACCGTTTGGCGGCAGCCCTGGTGGTTCAGCCCCGCGTCAGTCCATGGGGTCCGGGTTTATCGTTTCCAGTGATGGCTATGTGTTGACCAATAACCATGTGGTGGAAGGGGCCGACGAGATCATTGTGCGCCTGAATGACCGTCGAGAATTGCCTGCCAAACTGATTGGCACTGACCCACGTTCGGACATGGCGGTTCTGAAGATTGAGGGCGGCGACGACTTGCCTGTGGTGCGGATCGGGCGCTCCAATGACCTGAAAGTGGGTGAGTGGGTCCTGGCTATCGGCTCGCCCTTTGGTTTTGATTACACCGTAACAGCGGGCATTGTCAGCGCCCTGGGCCGTTCACTGCCATCGGAAAACTACGTTCCGTTTATCCAGACTGACGTTGCTATCAACCCGGGTAACTCCGGCGGGCCACTGTTTAACCTGGACGGCGAGGTTGTGGGTATTAACTCCCAGATCTACACCCGCTCGGGTGGATTCATGGGGGTGTCCTTTGCAATCCCCATTGATGATGCCATGAATGTGTTCCGGCAGCTTCGGGACGATGGATCGGTTTCCCGTGGCTGGCTGGGTGTGCTGATACAGGAGGTTAATCGAGATCTGGCGGAGTCATTTGGCCTTAAGCGTCCTCGAGGCGCCCTGGTTGCAGAAGTGATGGCGGGCTCGCCTGCCGAGAAAGCGGGATTGCAGGCGGGTGATATTGTGCTCGAGTACGAGGGCGAGGACGTAACGTTGTCTTCGGATCTGCCGCCGATGGTAGGCCGTACGCCGGTCGGTGAAACGGCCACCATGGAAGTAATGAGGGAAGGCCGGCAGATTACACTGGACGTTGAAATCGGCAAACTGCCGGAAGAGGGTTCGGAGCAGGCCTCCGCTCCGGCGTCCAGCAACAACGGCCCATCATCGGCGCCATTGGGGATGACGGTTGAGCCTCTGCCAACTGAGCTTCAGGAGTCGCTGGGGATATCTGGGGGCGTGCTTGTGGCAGACGTTGCCCGCGGGCCAGCGCTTGATGCGGGTATCCGTCCACGGGATGTGATCACCGAGCTGAACCGCCGCAAAGTCACCTCTGTGGAGGATTTCCGCGAAGCGGTGTCCTCCTTGCCAGACGACAGCGCCGTCTCGGTGCGCGTTGTTCGCCAGGGGCGGGCCACTTATCTGGTGATGAAGCCCTGACGGTTGATCCGCCGGATCGGCGGACACAAAATGGTACAAAACTGAGAGCCCTGCTGGGGGTCGTTTAAACGACAGCCAGTGGGGCTTTTGTTATACTTCCCAAAATAATCAGATTACTGGCCACGGATCGGACCTGCACGAGAATGATGAACAGAAAGGAACTTCCCCTCCGGAAACTGCTCCAGCTGCGCTACTCGTGGGCAGCATGGCTAGTGCTGATTGCATCTCTCGCTGTCACCGTCCTGTTATGGCAAGTTTCCATTCGCCTGGTCGAAGACCGTACCGAAGCCCGTTTCAAAACACAGTCACTACAGCTGCGAACTGCTATTGAAGAGCGCCTGCTGAATTATGAGCAGGTATTGGCCGGCAGTGCGGGCCTGTTTGCCGTTGCCGGTGAAGTGGATAGGGACGATTGGCGTGAATACGTCGACAATGTGGATATCAACCGTTATTACCCGGGCATCCAGGGCATTGGCTACGTGAAAAGAATAGGTGTCCGCCAGATGGCGGACCACATCGCGTCGGTCAGGAAAGATGGTGTCCTCAATTACCTCGTGACGCCTCTTGGTACCGGGCCGGATTACTACCCCATGGTGTATCTGGAGCCCGGAACGGAGCGGAATCGCAAGGCACTTGGTTACGACGCCTTCAGTGATCCTGTGCACCGGCATGCCATGGCGAGGGCACGGGACCATGCCGAGCCAAAAGTGACGGGTAAAGTCGTGCTGGTTCAGGAGGAAGTGGCGGAGGATCAGGCTGGCTTCCTGATGTATTACCCTGTTTACCAGGGTGGGGAAATACCTGAAAGTCGTGTTGAGCGGCAGATGATGCTCGCCGGTTATGTGTTCAGTGCCTTTCGGATGAACACCCTGCTCGATGGCATCGTCGGCCTGATCTCGCCATTCCTGGACGTGAAGATATACGACAGCGGGGAGGTGTCACGGGATACGCAGATGTATGGGTCAAACCTGGGCTCCCTGGATGAGGATTTCAGTTTTGAAATGAGTCAGACCATTACCCATGGTGGGCGCGACTGGTTGCTGCAAACCCGTTCCACACCGGCGTTTGACTACCTGGCGTCTGATCCGCGGCCGCCCATCGTTCTCGGTTCCGGTATTGTTATCAGTCTGCTGATGTTCCTGTTCGTGTTGACCATGATTCGCGGCCGGATCATGGCGCAGATTGGCGCGGGTCGCTACCGGGCTATTACCGAAGGTGCCGCGAACGTGACTCTTGTGCTGGATCGCGATGGCACGCCGCGTTACGCCAGTCCGTCCAGTCACGACATTTTGGGCTTCGATCCCGACAAGGTTTATGGTCTGGAGTTGGCCTCCCTGGTGCATGCCGAGGATTGGCCGCAGTTAAAGTCCGGGTTTGATGAAGCGGTCAAATCACCTGGGAAGCAGATGCCGGTGATCCGTGGTCGTATACGCGATGCGCAAGGTCAGTGGCGGGATATGGAAGGCACGTTCACAGCCATGCTGACGGTGCCCGGCGTGAATGGGGTGGTGTTGAGCCTCCGTGACCTGACCCAGCTGAAAGCCGCACAGACGGAGCTGCATCGCCTGGCGTTCTACGATCCGCTGACCGGGCTTGCCAATCGCCAGTTGTTCCGTGACCGGCTTAACCATGTGGTGCGCAGAAGTCGTCGCACGGAAGAGCCGGCCGCCCTGATGTTCCTGGATCTTGACGGCTTCAAACGTATCAACGATACCCTCGGCCACGATAGTGGCGACGAACTGCTGAAGCAGGTTTCCCAGTGGTTATCCGGCTGCGTGCGGGAGGAAGATTCGGTGGCCCGGCTGGGTGGCGACGAGTTCGTGGTGCTGTTGTCACGAATCAGCGGTCCCGATGACGCTGGCAAGGTTGCCGAAGCCATACTGCGGAGGCTGTGCCAGCGAATTCGTCTCAACGATCACGAAGTGGGGGTTACCGTCAGTATCGGTATTACCATGATCCCTCACGACAGTGAGGACCCTGGTACGCTGATGAAATACGCCGACCTGGCCATGTACCGGGCCAAGGAGTTAGGGCGCAACACCTACCAGTTCTTTACCCCGGCCATGAACATCAAGGCCGCCAGGCGGCTGCTTCAGCAGGAAGAACTGGCGACGGCACTGGAAGGCGATCGGTTTGTGCTGCATTACCAGCCCAAGGTGGATCTCGAGAGTGAGCGGGTGATTGGCGTCGAGGCTTTCCTGCGCTGGCACCACCCCGAGAAGGGGCTGGTCAGTGCCCAGCAATTCATTACCCTGGCCGAGGAAACGGGCCTGATCATACGCCTTGGCGAGCTGGCGCTGAGGCAGGCCTGTATCCAGGTTCAGGCCCTCGAACGGGCCGGGTTTGAATCGTTGAAAATGGCGGTCAACCTGTCCGTTCGCCAACTGACGGATTCCGGGTTTCTGGATATGATGCGCCAGGTCATTACCGAAACGGGGGTGTCGCCAGAGCGGCTTGAACTTGAAATGCCAGCGGAGCTTTTGAATGAAGACCCGCGTATGCTGAGAGAGCTCCTTGTGTCCCTGCACGACATGGGTGTCTGCCTGATCCTGGATGATTTTGGCACCGGTTCCTGTTCTCTGGTGGCGCTCCAGCAGTTGCCATTGGACGTTATCAAGATTGACCATCGTTTTATTCGCGACATCCCGTACAACGTCAGTGCAACCGATGTTGCCTCGGCGGTGATCGCACTGGCCAGAAAGTTACACTTGACCGTTGTTGCCGAGGGTGTGGAAACGCCTCAGCAGTTGAGCTTCCTCAAAAGCGCCGGTTGCGCCCAGTGTCAGGGCAACCTGTTCAGTTATCCGCTGGACGAGGATGCGCTTATCGGCTTCCTTATTCGGCAATATGAACGGCCGCTGATCTCCTGATCATGGCAATAGCGGCCGGTAACCGGTAAAATCACGCCGTCGCCGGACTCCGGCAACGGCCCTTCCGGGCTCAATCCTTCGTCTTTTGCGAGTATTCATTGTCTGTGACTGAACTGAGCCGAATCCGAAATTTTTCGATCATCGCCCATATTGACCATGGTAAATCCACTCTGGCAGACCGCTTTATCCAGATCTGCGGTGGCCTGACAGAACGCGAGATGGCTGAGCAGGTCCTTGATTCCATGGATCTTGAGCGTGAGCGTGGTATTACCATCAAGGCCCAGAGTGTGACTCTGAACTACAAGGCTCGGGACGGCATTGAATACAAACTGAATTTCATCGATACACCCGGCCACGTCGACTTCTCCTACGAGGTATCGCGTTCACTGTACGCCTGTGAAGGTGCGTTGCTGGTGGTGGATGCCGGCCAGGGCGTTGAGGCCCAGTCTGTCGCCAACTGTTACACCGCGATTGAACAGGGGTTGGAAGTGGTTCCGGTGCTCAACAAGATGGACCTGCCGCAGGCTGAGCCGGATCGCGTAGCCCAGGAAATTGAGGACATCATTGGTATAGAGGCAACCGACGCCGTGCGCTGCAGCGCCAAGAGTGGTTTGGGCGTCGAGGATGTTCTGGAAGATCTGATCAGGAAAATCCCGCCACCCAAGGGTGATCGAAACGCGCCCTTGCAGGCACTGATTATCGACTCCTGGTTTGACAACTATCTGGGGGTTGTGTCGTTGGTCAGGGTGACTGAGGGCACCCTCAAGAAGGGCGACAAGATCGTCATGAAGTCGACAGGCAAGGCCTGGAATGCTGACAAAGTCGGTATTTTCAATCCCAAACCCAAAGACACGGATATTCTGGAGTCCGGGGACGTTGGCTTTGTGGTGGCCGGCATAAAGGACATTCATGGTGCTCCGGTGGGTGACACCATCGTTCAGCAGAAAGGCTCGGAAGACATTCCGATGCTGCCCGGTTTCAAGAGGGTCAAGCCCCAGGTATACGCGGGTCTGTTCCCAGTCAGTTCTGATGACTACAACGATTTCCGGGATGCCCTAGAAAAGCTGACCCTGAACGACGCCTCCCTGTTCTTTGAGCCGGAGAGCTCGGATGCCCTTGGATTCGGCTTTCGCTGTGGCTTCCTGGGGATGCTCCACATGGAAATCATCCAGGAGCGGCTGGAGCGGGAATACGACATCGACCTGATTACCACCGCCCCGACGGTTATCTATGAAGTCGTTACCAAGCAAGGTGAGACCCTGTCGGTGGACAACCCCTCAAGTCTTCCGGATATTGGTTCCATTGAGGAAATGCGCGAGCCAATCGTGGAGGCCAGCATTCTGGTGCCCCAGGAACACCTGGGCAACGTGATCGCCCTCTGTGAGGAAAAGCGCGGCATCCAGAAGAACATGCACTTTATGTCCACCCAGGTTCAGGTGACTTACGAGTTGCCGATGGCCGAGGTGGTGCTGGACTTTTTCGACCGGATCAAGTCCGCCAGTCGCGGGTTCGCATCGCTGGACTATCAGTTTGTGCGGTTCCAGGCGGCCAACCTGGTGCGCCTCGATGTGCTGATCAACGGCGAGCGCGTGGACGCCCTGGCGCTGATTGTCCATAAGGACCAGTCCCACTACCGGGGTCGCGCTCTGATCGACAAGATGAAAGAGCTGATTCCGCGCCAGATGTTCGACATCGCCATTCAGGCGGCTATCGGGAATCAGGTGGTAGCGCGAGTGACCGTCAAGGCGCTTCGCAAGAACGTCACCGCCAAGTGTTACGGTGGCGACGTCAGCCGGAAGAAGAAACTGCTGCAGAAGCAGAAAGAAGGTAAGAAGCGCATGAAGCAACTGGGCAATGTTGAGGTGCCTCAGGAAGCATTCCTTGCCGTATTGAAAGTGGATAACTAAAAGGCACCTGAATGGATATTGATTTCCCCCTGGTTCTGGTTGTTCTGACGTTTGCAACGGGGCTGATCTGGCTGTTGGATGTTGTATTTCTGCGTAAGCGCAGGCTCGCGGTCGCAGAAGGCGCCAGCGGGGAGGTTGAGGCTGAGGAAGAACCGAAGGAGCCTTACCTCGTTGATCTTAGCCGTTCGTTCTTCCCGGTGCTGGCGGTGGTGCTGGTTCTGCGCTCGTTTCTGGTGGAGCCTTTCCAGATTCCGTCCGGCTCCATGTTGCCTACCCTTGAAGTCGGAGACTTCATCCTCGTTAACAAATACGCCTACGGGCTTCGCCTGCCGGTTGCGGGCAACAAAATCCTGGCAGTGGATGACCCCCAGCGCGGTGACATCATGGTGTTCCGCTATCCGGATGACGGCAGCACCAATTACATCAAGCGGGTGGTCGGGCTTCCGGGAGACCGTATCCGATACCAGGATCGGGAGCTGTTTATCAATGGCGATAAAGTGGAGACACGCTTTGTTGCCCGGCTGCCACCAGTGGAGCTGAGACGTGAATACCTGGGCGACGTTGAGCACGACATCTTCCTGACCCTGGGGCGCACGGGGCGCTCTGGTGAAGGCGAGTGGGTGGTGCCCGAAGGCGAGTATTTCGTGATGGGTGATAATCGGGACAACAGTAATGACAGTCGCTATTGGGGCTTTGTTCCGGATGAAATGGTCGTTGGCAAGGCGTTCGCGATCTGGATGCACTGGCAATCGCTCACCAGTCTGCCATCCTTTGACCGAGTGGGCGGTTTGGAATAAGTACGTTGTTATTCAGGGGTGTATCTAACATGAAGAAGAACAGTCTTTCCTCCATGCATCGGCAGTCGGGTGCATCGGCGCTCGTTATCATGATTATGGTGCTCTTTTTCGGCGGCTTGCTGACACTGGCCATCAAGCTGGGGCCAGCGTATCTTGATGACATTACCATTCAGGAAGCGCTTGAGAGCCTGGAAGGAACAGAGGACCTTTCCACCATGGGGCCTGCTCAGGTGAGAAGTCTGATAAACAAGCGACTTAGCGTGAACAATGTTCGCGGTTTTGATGAAAAGAACATCACCGTTGAGAAGGACGGGGATGTGGTCATCATCAATGTGGATTACGAAGTCCGTAATAACCTGTTCCGTAATGTGGATACCGTTATCCATTTTCAACATGAGTATGAGATGAAGGGCAAGTGAGTTCGCAACCGGATCTCGAGCAGTTACAGCGACGTATCGGCTACCAGTTCAAGACGCCTGAGCGGCTGTTGCTGGCGCTGACCCATAGGAGTTTTGGCAACCAGAACAATGAGCGCCTGGAGTTCCTGGGTGATTCCATCGTTAACATGGTCATTGCTGAATACCTGTACCTGCATTTTGAAAAAGCCCGGGAAGGTCAGTTGAGCCGTCTGAGAGCCCGTATGGTCAAGGGTGTAACCCTCGCGGAAATTGGCCGTGAATTCGAATTGGGCAAGTACCTCAGGCTGGGTTCCGGTGAAATGAAGAGCGGTGGTTTCCGTCGTGAATCCATTCTTGCCGACGCTGTTGAATCCATCATCGGTGCCATATACCTGGACAGTGATTTTCACACCTGTCGGGAACAGGTTTTGCGCTGGTTTGAGGTACGCCTTCAAAAGCTGGATCTGCAGGATACCCAGAAAGACCCCAAAACCCGGCTCCAGGAGTACCTGCAGTCACGGCAGTTTCCGCTGCCTCGCTATGACGTCATTTCCGTGGATGGTGAAGCCCACGCCCAGACGTTCCATGTTTCCTGTGCCCTGCCATCACTTGACCGAAAAACGACCGGCACGGGCAATAGCCGTCGAATCGCCGAGCAGCAGGCCGCCCGCAATGCCCTTAAGCAACTGGGTGTGGAGAATGACTGATGAATGATGTGACTCGTCCGGAAAACCCGGACAGCCGTTGTGGTTTTGTGGCGATCGTCGGTCGGCCCAATGTGGGCAAGTCCACATTGCTGAACCACATTCTGGGCCAGAAGCTCAGTATTACGTCCCGTAAACCCCAGACAACCCGTCATCAGGTACTGGGCATCAAGACCGAAGGCCCGGTTCAGGCAATTTACGTGGATACGCCGGGGATGCACGAAGAAGAACCTCGCGCTATTAACCGGTATATGAACAAGGCGGCGACATCGGCCCTCAAGGATGTCGATGTCGCTGTGTTTGTTGTCGACCAGATGGCGTGGACGACGGCGGACGAAATGGTTCTGGAGAAGCTCAGTAGCCTGAAATGCCCGGTGATTCTGGCAGTGAACAAGGTCGACCGCATTGAAAATCGGGAGGCCCTGTTGCCACACCTCGATATGCTATCCCGGAAGCGCGAGTTTGCCGAAATCATTCCGTTATCAGCTCTCAAGGGGATGAACCTGGAGCCGCTGGAGGCTGCGGTCAGTCGGTTCCTGCCGGAAAGTGTGCATTTTTACCCGGATGACCAGATCACGGATCGCAGCGAACGGTTTATGGCTTCCGAAATGGTGCGGGAGAAAATTACCCGGCAACTGGGAGCAGAGCTGCCTTACTCCGTGGCGGTCGAGATCGAAGAATTTCGCAAGGACGGTAAGACTCTTCACATTTCTGCGCTGATACTGGTAGAGCGTGAGGGCCAGAAGAAGATCATTATTGGCGACAAGGGCGAACGCCTGCGGCGCATCGGTCAGGAAGCCAGAACGGATATGGAGCGCCTGTTCGACAGTAAAGTCATGCTGAGGCTCTGGGTCAAGGTCAAGCGAGGTTGGGCGGACAGCGACCGGGCATTGAAAAGCCTGGGTATGAACGACTTCTGAGGCAGCTATGACGGGGCCAATGCAACAGGAGCCCGCGTATGTCCTCCACCGCCGGCCCTGGCGCGAAACCAGTCTGATGGTGGATGTGTTTTCCCTCAACGCGGGCCGGGTAACCGTGATTGCCCGTGGTGGCAACAGCGCAAAGAGCCCGCTCAAGGCGCAGTTGCAACCGTTCCAGCCTCTGTTGCTGGACTGGACCGGACGCAGCGACCTGAAGACGCTGACTCAGGCGGACGTTCGCAGCGGCCCCACCCTGAAGCGCACTCTCTCCCTGTACAGCGGTCTTTACGTGAATGAGTTATTGCAGCGTCTGCTGCCAATGGCCGACCCTCACCACCAACTCTTTGCTGCCTACATTGATGTGATTGCTGAGTTGTCGGAAGCCAGTGACGTGGAGCCGGTTCTTCGACGTTTCGAGCAATCCCTGGCTGCGGAACTCGGGTATGACTTCGTCTGGGATCAGGCGATGGATAGTGGGCAGCCGGTCGAGGCCGGTGGGCTTTATTGCTATGATCCGGAGCAGGGGATTCTGGCCGAGCCCTCGCCGGGCTCCAGGCTCCGGAACCTGCCCGGGGATACACTGTTGGCGCTGGCTGATGGCGACCTCGAATCTGCGGAGTGCCGGCGCATCGCCAAGCGGGTAACAAGGGTACTTGTGGACTACCTGTTGCAGGGCAAGGTGCTCCATAGCAGAAGCCTGTTCAGTCATCATCGAGGAGACCGTAATGACCTCTAGCTCAATGAAGCCCAGAGTTTTGCTGGGTGTGAATATTGATCATGTTGCTACCTTGCGTCAGGCCAGGGGAACCCGATATCCGGATCCGGTACAGGCTGCGATTCTGGCGGAAGAGGCGGGTGCCGATGGTATCACCATCCATCCCCGCGAAGATCGCAGGCACATCCAGGACCGTGATGTGCTCCTGCTGAAGGAAATCCTCACCACCAAGATGAACCTGGAAATGGCGGTCACTGATGCGATGCTGGCATTCGCCGAGCAGGTGCGGCCGGAATGTGTGTGTCTGGTGCCCGAAAAGCGTGAAGAGCTGACAACTGAAGGCGGCCTGGATGTGGACGGCCAGGAGGCGCGGGTGGCTAAAGCCTGTGACAGGTTGGCAAAGGTTGGTGCCGAGGTCTCCCTGTTTATCGATCCGGATGTAACGCAGATTGATGCGGCAGTCCGTTGCGGTGCGCCGGTGGTGGAACTGCACACGGGGGAATACGCGGAAGCGACAGACCCTCAGATTGTTGAGGCGGCTTTTAACACCTTGCAGGACGCAGTGACTTACGCTCGCAAGAAAGGGTTGGTGGTCAACGCCGGCCACGGTCTGCACTACCACAACACTGAACGCGTTGCCGCCATCGCGGGTATCAACGAACTCAACATTGGCCATGCCATCATTGCCAGGGCGGTGTTTACCGGGCTCAAAGAGGCGGTAAAGGATATGAAAGCAATCCTCGAAAGCGCCCGAACCTAAGGCGCTGATCGTCCCTCAGTCCACGGTTGCCTGCCGAGGGTTTTGCTGCCGGAACAACTGCTGCCAGTCAGTTTGTTCGCTCCAGGTCTGCAAGCGCTCCATGGCTGCAAGCAATTGATTCTTCTGGTACTCCATATCCGGCGCTGCGCACTTCAAGGCGGTTTCCAGTTGGTTTGCAGCAGCGCGTAACTCCGGCACGCCACAGTAGCGCGTGGCGCCATGCAGTTTGTGGACGCACTCCAGTAGCTCGTCCATGTCGCCTTTGCTCCAGAGTGCCGGCACCTGGTTAATGTCGGTATGGATCTGTTCGATCAGCATGCTGAACAGTTCCTCGGCCAGATCTGCTTTTCCGGCGGCCAACTGTACGCTTTCGGCCACGCTGACACAGTCAGGCTGTTTCTTTCTGGTTGACGGGCGAACCGAGCGGCGTGTATCGCGCACCTCGGGTACCGGCAGGTGTCCATCATCCGGGTCGGGGTGGCAGGTATAGCCAGTGTAGTCATGAATAATGTCGATCAGTTGGCTGTTGCTAATGGGTTTGGCCAGGTAGCCATCGAATCCCTGCTGGATCAGGCGGTCCTGCTCCTCTGCAAGGGCATGGGCCGTGAGCGCAATGATCGGAGTACGATGGCTGGCGCCATCAAGGCTTCTCAATCTCTCAGTGGTTTCCACCCCGTCCATTCCGGGCATCTGAAGATCCATGAAAACCAGGTCGAACGAGTGTTGGCGCGCCTTGCTCAGCGCTTCAAAGCCGCTGGTTGCTCCCTCAGCTACAACGCCGCAGTCGTTGAGCAGGGTCATTACCAGCTTCAGGTTGGCATCGTTGTCGTCCACCGCCAGCACTCTGGGTACGCGTGTTGATTGGGTTGGCAACTCACGGCTAATGGCATGGGAATGATCCGGCAACTGGCGTTGCCGGTTGCTGATACCGTGCACCAGCAGCAACAGTTCGTCGTACAGGGAGTCGCGGCATACTGGCTTGGTCAGGTGGCCACTGGCCAGCCCCGATAGCGGTGTATCGTGAGTTTCAAGGGTAGGGGTCAACAGCAGTGTGCGGCAATCCCGCTCCAGCTCCAGGGACCGTACTAACGAGCAGTATTGGCTTGAATTCAGCAGGTGACGGGTGATGCCGACAACCGCAACGGCGTAACCGGACTGCTCTTTTTGAGCTTCCTCTATCTGCTCCTGCATGGCACCCGGTGATGAAACCCGGTCGACCGTCATGCCCCATTCCCGGAGCATATGTTCTACCGCCAGGCCGGTGGTTTTCTGTTGGTCAAGGTAGATGGCCCTTTCGCCGCGCAAAGAGTCTTTGGGCGCGATGGCTTCGCCGTTAGAAGACAGTTCCGAGGTCAGGGTAAACCAGAACGTGGAGCCCTTGCCCAGCTCACTCTCAAGCCCGATCTTGCCGCCCATTTCCTCAACCAGGCGCTTGGAGATCGCAAGCCCCAGCCCGGTGCCACCGTATTGCCGGGCAGTAGACGCGTCGGCCTGGCTGAAGGCGTTGAACAGGGACTGCTGCTGAGCTCGCGAGAGCCCGACACCGGAATCGGTAATGCTGAGTCTCAGGGTGATCCGGTTACTCTCTTTATCTTCTTCTTCAAGGCTGGCGCGCAGGACCACTTCACCGGTCTGGGTGAACTTGATGGCATTGTTGACCAGGTTGGTGATCACCTGCTTTACCCGTAGGGGATCGCCCATGATGTTGTCGGGTACATCATTGTAGACCAGTGGTACCAGGTCCAGGTTCTTGCTGTGAGCCGCCGGAGCCAGCATGACCATGACCTCTTCTACGATGTCCCGGAGCTGGAAGGGAATGCGGTCGAGGATGAGTTTGCCGGCCTCGATCTTGGAGAAATCGAGAATGTCGTTGATGATGGTCAGCAGTATTTCCGATGACTTGCGGATGGTGCTCAGGTGATCCCGCTGCTGGCGCGGTAGCGGGCTTTTAAGCAGTAACTCGGTGAAGCCGATGATGCCATTCAGCGGGGTGCGGATTTCATGGGACATGTTGGCCAGGAATTCCGATTTGATGCGGCTGGCTTCCAGGGCTTCCTTGCGGGCGAAATCGAGTTCGATGTTCTGGATTTCGATGGTTTCCAGGGTTTCTCTCAGGTCTTCCGTGGCCTGGTCAATGTTCTGCTGCATTTCCGCCTGGGCTTTGCTCAGTTCCCCGGCCATGGCGTTCAGGCCGGATTCCAATTGCTCGAATTCAGGGCCGGCGCGGGTATAGACCCGAGTGTCCAGTTTGCCTTCCTTGAGTTTGGCCACAGCCTCATTGAGTTCAAAGACAGGATCGGTAAACGAGCGGCTCATGCGTAGCGCAATCATCAGGCTGAGGAGTACGCCGCCTAAGACGAGCAACAGGGAAATTAGCAGTGCTTTATAGGTTTCCTTTTCGGTGCGTATGTGGGACATCTCCACGGTTACCCAGCCGATCGGTTTCTTGCCCGCCCCCACGTTCTGGCGGGAATCCGGGTCAAGCATGCTTTCGATCATCAGGTCCTGGAGATAGACCGGTGTCACGAAAACAGTACTGTCGGCGCGGGTAACCCGTACCGCTTCTTCGCCGGTCAACGTGTCCTTGCCAATATCGTCGGAGCTGCCGGGGCCTGTGTGCAGCAGCCGGTTATGCTCGCTGTCGAAGAAGGTAATCGAGCGCACATCCTGCTCTTCCAGAAGGGCGTTGGAGAGGCTGCTGAGCAGGCTTCTGTTGGCAGTGAACAGGCCATATTCCGAGCCGGCTGACAGCTGCCGCGAAAGCGACTCGCCACGATCCTGCAGGAGGCTTTCAATGTTGTTGACCCAGCTGTAGGTGAAGAAAAGCCCCAGCATCAACGTGGTCAGAAGGGTGGGGACGAGTGTCACCACCAGTACTTTTTTGCGTATGCCCCAGCGCCGCATAGTGAGTTCCCGATTGACGTCGCCGGCCTGATATCCGGCATTCTTCCCTGTCAGAATAGTTGATTCCACGCAGTCTGGCCGTGATGGCGTCCCCGGATATAGCCCACAGTCATGGATATAGCGAGAAGCTGTATTGGGAGACTGCGGATATTCCGCGTATCATGCGAACCCGGAGTGTATCACAGGCTTGTGTCGTCGGCGTTACCCGCTGGCGGCGGGGTTCCGGAAGAATTGAGGAAGATTACAACATGCATTTCCCGACCATCGAAGATTATGTAGGGCATACGCCTCTTGTGCGTCTGCAGCGACTTCCGGGCGAGACCAGCAATGTGATTCTGGCCAAGCTTGAGGGTAATAACCCCGCCGGTTCGGTGAAAGATCGTCCTGCTATCAGCATGATCCAGGAAGCAGAGCGCCGGGGTGAAATCAAACCAGGCGATACCCTGATCGAAGCCACCAGTGGAAATACCGGAATTGCCCTGGCGATGGCGGCTGCCATCAAGGGCTACCGTATGGTGCTGATCATGCCAGCGAACATGAGCGAGGAGCGTCGGGCGTCGATGCGCGCCTATGGGGCGGAGATTGTCACCGTCACCAAAGAGGAAGGCATGGAAACCGCCCGCGACCTGGCCCAACAAATGGAAACGGAAGGCAAGGGTAAAGTGCTGGATCAGTTTGCCAACCAGGACAACCCGCTGGCGCATTACCGCACCACCGGCCCGGAAATCTGGGAGCAGACGGCAGGGCGGGTTACGCATTTTGTCAGCTCCATGGGTACCACCGGAACCATCATGGGCGTGTCCAGGTATTTCAAGGAACGGAATCCCGATATCCAGATTGTTGGCCTGCAGCCCCAGGAAGGAGCGTCTATCCCCGGTATCCGCCGCTGGCCGGAGCCGTACCTGCCGAAAATTTTTGATGCCACCCGTGTGGACACGGTCATGGACATCGGCCAGCAGGAAGCTGAGGACACCATGCGTGCCCTGGCCAGCGAGGAAGGCATTTTCTGTGGTGTTTCATCAGGTGGCTCCATCGCTGCAGCCCTCAAGCTGTCGGCACAGGTTGAAAACGCGGTGATCGTGGCCATTATCTGTGATCGGGGTGATCGTTACCTTTCCACCGGTGTGTTTCCCGGTGCCTGAACCCATCAAGACCTGAATCCAGTTAAGAGACTTTCTATGAGTAGAAGACGCAGGAAGGCCCTGCCAAGCGAACCGGTGCGCTGTGTGATTGAAACCCTCAGTCACGATGGCCGGGGCATCGCCCGGGACAACGGTAAGGCACAGTTCGTCGACGGCGCCCTGCCTGGCGAGACGGTCATGGCCAAATTTACCAGTACACGCAGCAAGTTCGATGAATTACGTGCTGTGGAAGTGCTTGAAGCCGACGACGCGCGTATGACTCCGCCCTGCGACTTTGCCGACCTGTGTGGTGGGTGTAGTCTTCAGCACATGAATGGCGATGCCCAGATCCGGTTCAAGGAAGATACCCTGCGGGAGCATTTTGCCCATTTTGGGGGCATTGAACCGGACGAGTGGGTGGCGCCCATGCGTTCCCCGGCTCTGGGCTATCGACGCAAGGCACGGCTGGGCGTGAAATACGTGCCAGCACGGGAATCGGTGCTGGTCGGGTTCCGGGAAAAGCGCAACAGTTTCCTGACCGATATTGATCGTTGCGTGGTGTTGGATCCGCGTATCGGCGATCGCATCACGCCGCTACGTGAACTTCTTCATGGCATGGACGCCTATCGTCGCATACCGCAGGTGGAAGTCGCCTGCGGCGACGATTCGGCGGCGATGATATTCCGCAACATGGACCCGTTGAGCGATTCCGACAGGCAGTCGTTGATCGATTTCGGTCAGGCCCATGACTTGCATATCTATCTGCAACCGAAAGGGCCGGATACGGTTCACAGAATCTGGCCCGAGACCGGCGAAGAGCGACTGTCCTACGACATGGAGGAATTCGACCTGACCATGAAGTTCCATCCCATGGACTTTACCCAGGTCAATGTGGACATCAATCGCAACATGGTACATCGGGCCGTCGAGTGGCTGGACGTCCAGCCCGGTGAGCGGGTGTTGGACCTGTTTTGCGGACTGGGTAATTTCACCCTGCCGCTGGCTCGCCGTGCCGGGCAGGTGGTTGGAGTGGAAGGTGACGATGCCATGGTCGTCCGCGGGCGGGAAAATGCGGAACTCAACGGGCTATCGAATGTCGCATTCCACGGCGCTGACTTGCAGGCGGATTTCACAGCACAACCGTGGGCAGCGGAAGGGTTTGACAAAATCCTGATTGATCCGCCGCGTTCCGGAGCCCAGGAGGTGTGTGAATACCTGACAGCCTTTGGTGCGAAGCGAATTGTTTATGTCTCCTGTAACCCGGCCACGCTGGCCAGGGACGCAGGGGTGATGGTACGTAATGGTTATCGACTGGTGAGGGCGGGCGTTATGGACATGTTTCCCCACACCACTCATGTTGAATCCATGGCGATGTTCGAGCGCGTAAATAATTGATGCCTCTCGGGACCGGTCAGGGATGGCCGGATAAGCGACCAGGAAGAACAAGAGCGATATGGTAAAAGTTCGCGAAGACTATGCAGTGACGGGGGACGGCCAGGTTGATATCGAGCGTTGGGTCCGTCAGATCGAGTCACAGACGCATCTTGAGGATGCTGAACAGTTCCGGCGGGCCTGTGAAATGGCCGCCGCGATTGATGTACAGGCGGTACGCGAGGACAGGGTCTGGGCCCCGGGTGCCAGCAGCTTCCGAACCGGCATCGAAATGGCTCAGGTACTGGTGGAGCTGCACCTCGACCAGACCAGCTTGGTGGCAGCAATTCTCTACCGGGCAGTGCGGGAGGAACGGATTCCCCTGGAGGACATCCGCAAGGAGTTCGGCGATGAGGTGGCCGGGCTGATTGATGGTGTTCAGCAGATGGCGGCAATATCGTCCATCCATCACCCTCTTAAGGGTAATGTGCTGGGCCAGACCGAGGGCCAGCTCGATAACGTTCGCAAGATGCTGGTCACCATGATCGACGACGTCCGGGTGGCGCTGATCAAGCTTGCAGAGCGGACCTGCGCCATTCGTGCGGTGAAAAACGCGTCTGAAGAGAAGCGCATGCGTGTGGCCCGCGAGGTGTTTGATATCTATGCGCCGCTGGCGCATCGACTGGGAATCGGTCACATCAAATGGGAACTGGAAGATCTTTCGTTCCGCTACCTGCACGAAACCGCTTACAAAAAGATCGCCAAGCTGCTCGATGAAAAACGGCTTGACCGCGAAAGCTACATCAAGCGTGTCATCACCACCATCAAGGACGAACTGGATGCGTCTGGAATAGACGGTGAGCTTTCAGGGCGTGCGAAGCACATCTACAGTATCTGGCGGAAGATGCGGCGCAAGGGCATCGACTTTTCCCAGGTGTACGATGTTCGGGCCGTCCGTATCCTGGTGCCTGAGGTCCGTGACTGTTACGCCGCGCTTGGTATCGTGCACACTCTCTGGCGCCATATTCCCAACGAATTCGACGACTACGTTGCCAATCCCAAGGAAAACGGGTATCAGTCCCTGCACACGGCTGTCATCGGCCCTGAAGGCAAGGTGATGGAAGTGCAGATCCGTACCCAGGCCATGCATGAGGAAGCTGAGCTTGGCGTTTGTGCTCACTGGCTCTACAAAGGCATGGATAAGGGCAACCGGTCCGTGGGCTATGACGCCAAGATCAACTGGCTGCGGCAAGTGCTGGAGTGGCAGGAAGAACTCGGCGACCTGTCCGGGCTGGCGGATCATCTCAAATCCGATGTCGCCTCCGATCGGGTCTATGTGTTCACGCCCGAAGGCCATGTGGTGGACCTGCCACAAGGCGCGACGCCGGTGGACTTCGCCTATCGTGTGCACACGGAAATCGGTCATGCCTGTCGCGGGGCCAAGGTTAATAGCCGTATCGTGCCGCTGACTTATCCGCTGAAGACCGGCGACCAGATATCCATTCTCACGTCCAATAACCAGGCGCCCAGCCGTGACTGGCTTAACCCGAGCCTGGGCTATATCCAGACTTCCCGTGCCCGGGCCAAGGTTACCCACTGGTTCAAGCAACAGGACCGCGATCGCAACATTGTTGATGGTCGGGCCATTTTGGAAGACGAGTTCAAACGCCTGTCGCTGTACGAGGTGGACCTCAACGACCTGGCTCGCAAAGTGAATTACCAGGCTGCCGAGGACATGTATGCGGCAGTGGGGGCCGGGGATCTTCGACCCACCCACGTGGCTAACGTCGCCCAGCAGATGCTGGAGCCGAAATCCGAGCAACTGGATCTGAAGCTCAGCACACAGAGGCGCAAGCCCTATGACACCGAATCGGATATCCAGATTCTGGGCGTTGGCAAGCTCAAGACCCAGGTGGCGAAATGCTGCAAACCCCTGCCGGGTGATCCGATCGGTGGCTACATCACCGTCGGCCGTGGTGTCACCGTGCATCGGCAGGATTGCATCACCTTCCTGAATCTGAAGGAGTTCGAGCCCAATCGGATTATCGAGGTGAGTTGGGGCGGTCAGCCTGTGGCCGTGTATCCCGTTGATGTAGAAATTGAAGCTTACGACCGCTCCGGGTTGTTGCGGGATATCACTCAGGTGCTGTCGTCTTCCAAAAGTGACGTTCTGGCACTCAATACCTTGTCCAACAAGGATGAGAACACAGCCACCATGACCGTGACCCTGGAAATTTCCAGCCTTGATCAGTTGGCCAAGTTGCTCGCCCAGATTCGCAATCTCCCCAACATCATTAATGTCAGGCGAAAGCGATCATGAGCTATTCCATTGACGATCTTAAAACCTTGATGACACGGCTTCGGGACCCGGAGTCCGGGTGCCCGTGGGATACCCGCCAGAGCTATAAGACCATCGTGCCCCACACCATTGAAGAGGCCTACGAGGTTGCCGATGCCATCGACCGTGAAGACTACCCGCACCTGGAAGATGAACTGGGTGATCTGCTGTTTCAGGTGATCTTCTACAGCCAGATGGGGAAGGAAGATAACCACTTCGACTTCGACTCGGTGGTTGATAACCTCGTGCGCAAGCTGGTCCGGCGTCATCCCCACGTGTTCCCGGAAGGCACCCTGGAAAGCAGGATCGATCCGGGCAACCGGCCCAGTGAGGCTGACATCAAGGCAAGCTGGGAACGTATCAAGGCAGAGGAGCGGGCGGCGAAGCCGGAGGCGTCTGCGAAGGCAGAGTCATCAAGCCGGCTCGACGGCATTGCCCGGACGCTCCCCGCAATGGTGCGCGCTGAGAAACTTCAGCGCAGGGCCGCCAGCCATGGCTTTGACTGGCCAGAGGTTGAGCCGGTCTTCGACAAGCTTCACGAAGAGATCGATGAGCTAAAGAAAGCCTGGTATGACGCGAGTTCCGGCGATGGTCCGGCGGAGGCGGTGGAGGACGAGCTGGGTGACCTGTTGTTTGTGTGCGTCAACCTGGCACGTTTCATGAAGGTTAATCCTGAGCAGGCCCTCAACAGCACGAATCACAAGTTTGAGATGCGATTCCGTGCTATTGAGGAGCACCTCGAGCACGAAGGCCGTGATCTCGATGGCGAATCGCTGGAGGCATTGGACGCCGTCTGGCAAGCCGTCAAAGGGGTTGAAAAGACTCGTAAAAGGTAACGGATAAGTACAATCCGTTACCAAGTTTTCCGCCCCTGGTGCGGTCGCTTCATCTACACTTCCGGTTAAGGATGCACACACTTCGTGCACCCTGTGGGCCACCAAGAAGATGCAGGAGTGAAGGCACCATGAAAATCAAAGATCTGGTCAACTACTGGGACAAGCACGCACGTGGTCGGCTGACCCGTGATGCGTATTTTGCCGACCTCTCTGACCAGCATCACAAGCGACTGGAAAAACTGGCCGCGTTGTATCCGATGAAGTCTTCCCAGGACCTGATGCGAGACCTGATTTCCGCTGCCCTTGATGAGCTGGAAACCAGCTTTCCGTACGTTCAGGGGTCTAAGGTTGTTGCGTTCGATGAAGACGGCTTCGAAATCTATGAAGATCAGGGGATGACCCCGCGCTTCATCAGTCTCAGCCAGAAGCATATCCAGCGGCTGAAGGCGCGCCAGCTCGAATCGGTTGCCTGATCAGGCCAACGCCTGATTGATCGCGACGGCCCTGCGATACCCGACGGGGTGGCTTCGCCACCCCGCAGAGAAGTGCCCCCGCTTTATTTATCCTTGCCTTCCAGCTTGTCCTTCAACGGGCTCAGCCTGACCAGGTCGTCCAACGCGGCGCCAATCATGTCATTCAGTATGTCGCTCTCTGAACGGTCCGGGTAAAGCTCGGCCAGTGCTGCTATGCGCGCGGCATCTTCCAGCGGCAAGCGGAGATTGTAATCGTGGCTGCGCTCAACAGACTCTTTCTTGCTTTCCCAGTGCTTGGGCAGATCGGTTACTTTCATGGATACTCCTTGCGGCGACAGGCTTTAATCGTTAGAAAGGCTTTATAAGAGTAAACAGTATCGTTAGTTTACTTCGCCTCCGTCAATTTAAAAGGACGTCAATGTGACTGAGCTACACCCTGACCTTCGAGAAAACGTTCGCATGCTGGGCGAGTTGCTGGGGCAGAGTATCCAGCGTCACCCCGGGCAAGATTGCTACGAGTTGATAGAAGAAGTGCGGGCGGCTGCCAAGGCCGACCGTCGCCAGGAAAGCGGTTCCGGCCAGCGCCTGGTCAACCTGCTGGGCAAGCTTCGTGATGACGAGTTGCTGCCGGTAACCCGCGCCTTTAACCAGTTCCTGAACCTGGCCAATCTGGCGGAACAATACCACGGCATCCGCCGCAAGCGGGGTCATCAATCGGACCTGATGGTGGAATCCCTCGAAGAGGTGTTTGGCCGCCTCAAAGACGGTGGCGTCAGTGCCGATGAACTGCACAGGCGAGTGGCTGACCTTCGTATCGAGTACGTTCTGACAGCACATCCCACCGAAGTGGCCCGCCGTACGCTGATCATGAAGTACGACGAAATGTCCGATTGCCTGGCCCGACTGGATCATGAGGACCTGTTGCCCGCGGAGCGTGATGAAATCGTCGGACGCCTGTCGCAACTGGTCACCGAAGCCTGGCACACGGATGAGATTCGGCATGAGCGCCCGACGGCGGTTGACGAAGCCAAGTGGGGATTTGCCGTTATTGAGAACAGTCTGTGGCAGGCATTGCCGCGTTTTCTGAGAAGCCTGGATCTATCGCTTTCAGACGCCACGGGGAAGGGGTTACCGCTGGATGCGTCGCCCATCCGGATCGCCTCCTGGATGGGCGGTGATCGCGATGGCAACCCCAATGTGACCCATAAAGTAACCCGCAAGGTGTTCCTGCTGGGCCGCTGGATGGCAGCCGATCTCTACCTGCGGGACATCCAGTCCCTGCGTGCGGAATTGTCCATGTGGCAGGCCAGTGATGAGCTGCGGGACGTCGTTGGTGATACCCGGGAGCCCTATCGCCAGGTGCTGGCCGGGCTGAGGGAAAAACTGATCAAAACCCGGGACTGGGCGGAAGCCAGGGTTGCCGGCGAGCCCTCCGACGCCACCGGCATTCTGTTTGCCAACGAGGACTTCACCGGGCCGCTGGAGCTTTGTTATCGGTCCCTGGTGGACTGCGGGCTGGAATCCATTGCCAATGGTCCGCTGCTGGACACCATTCGCCGCGCCCACACCTTTGGCTTGCCTCTGATTCGCCTGGACATCCGCCAGGAGTCGACCCGTCATGCCGAGGCGGTTGCGGAAATGGTGGATTACCTGGGGCTGGGCGATTATCTGTCCTGGTCCGAACAGGAACGTCAGGATTTCCTGGTGCGCGAACTCAAGGGGCGCCGGCCACTGATTCCCAGGCACTGGAAACCCTCCGACGAAGTCGCCGAGGTGCTGGCTACCTGCGAAGTGGTGGCAGAGCAGACGCCGGAAGCGCTGGGTTCCTATGTCATCTCCATGGCCAGCAAACCGTCGGATGTGCTGAACGTGATTTTGCTGCTACGTGAAGCGGGTATGAAAAACCCGATGCGGGTAGTGCCCCTCTTTGAGACCCTGGATGACCTGCGCGGTGCCCCTGACAGTATGGCGGCGCTCTACAGCGTGGACTGGTATCGGGACTATTGCGAAGGCCGGCAGGAAGTCATGATCGGCTATTCCGATTCCTCCAAAGACGCTGGTCAGATGATGGCCGCGTGGGCTCAATACCAGGCTCAGGAAAAGCTCACCGAGGTCGCCAATCAGTATGGCGTCCACCTCACGCTGTTTCATGGCCGCGGTGGCACCGTCGGCCGTGGTGGTGGCCCGGCCAACCGTGCAATCCTGTCTCAACCGCCGGGTTCGGTGAACGGCAGTTTCCGGATCACCGAGCAGGGCGAGATGATCCGCTTCAAGTTTGGCCTTCCCCGGCTGGCGGAACAGAGCCTTACGCTGTACACCACGGCGGTGATTGAAGCCACCCTGGCGCCACCGCGAGGGCCAGAGCCGGAATGGCGGGAGGCTATGGACTGGCTCACCGAACGCTCCCTCAAAGCTTACCGTGACGTGGTTCGGGAGAATCCGGACTTTGTTCCCTATTTCCGCCAGGTCACTCCGGAACAGGCGCTGGGCAAGCTGGCCCTGGGTAGCCGCCCGGCACGACGCAAACCCGGCGGTGGCGTGGAAAGCCTGCGGGCCATTCCCTGGATTTTCGCGTGGACCCAGATGCGGATGATGCTACCCAGCTGGCTGGGTAGCGACGTTGCCCTGGAGGAGGCATTTCACAACGACCGCGTGCCGGTGCTGCGGGAGATGATGCAGCAATGGCCGTTCTTCAAAACCTACGTGGATATGCTGGAAATGGTGCTGGCAAAATCTGACCTGAGAATTGCCAGCTACTACGAAAAGACGTTGGTCGATGATCCAAAACTGCTTGAACTCGGCAAGAACCTGCGGGAGCGCCTGCAGGGCTGCATCCGCCATTTGCTGGAATTGAAGCAGCAGGACACCTTGCTGGAACAGGAACCTGTATTTGCCCATTCCATGCGTGTACGTAATCCGTATACTGATCCGCTACACTATTTACAGGCGGAACTGCTCAAGCGTGACCGTGAGGGCGAGGGCAAGGGCGAAGTGCCCGAGATGGTTGAGCGCGCACTCAAGGTAACCATGGCTGGTATTGCGGCCGGCATGCGGAACACCGGCTAAAGCAGGTTCAGCGGATCATAAAAAACAGGAGTAACGCCGTGGCGTTAGCGGCAAGACTGGAACGCTTTTTAACCGGCAAAGGAATTGCCTATCGGGAACTTGAGATTGATCAGGTACTTAGCTTTGACGCCGCGGTCATGGCGTCCGGGCGTCCTCAGGATGAGTTTATCCGGGCAACGCCCCTGATCGACATCAATGGCGTCGTCATGGCCGTTCACGGTTACAACACCAGTCTGGATATGGACCTGGTGCACAAGCAAACTGGCCGACGCCTGCAGCCGTTAACGGCTCGCCAGTCCGCCCGGCTGTTTGCCGACTGTGACCCGGGCTTCCAGCCGCCGGTCGGGGCTGCCTACGATCTGCCGGTGCTCGTTGATGAGGATATCCTGGGATACCCCCGCACCCTCATGTGCTGCGGGACCGACAACGCTCTTCTCGAGTTGGACCGCACCTCTCTGGCAAGGGCCCTGGCGGATGCCACTCAGGGCCACCTGGCGATTCGCGGGCAAAACAACGATGAGCGTGATGCCCTGACGCTGGAAGAAGTGGCCGACAAGCTGCAGAAGCTTTACCGTCTGCCGCCCATGCCAGCGCTGGCGCTGCGCATTCTCCGTTTGACGGCCAATTCCGAGGCGACCGCCCGCGAACTGGGCGAGCTGATAGAGTTTGATCCCAGCCTTACCGCGCAGATCATGCGCTATGCCCGTTCTGCCCTGTTTAACTATCCCGGTCAGATCAACTCGGTACAGGAAGCGGTGACCCGGGTTCTTGGGTTTGATCGTGTGGCCCATATCGCGCTGGGTATCGCGTCCGTGCGCGCTTTCGAAGTGCCCCGTCAGGGCATGCTGGGGATGGACCAGTTCTGGCGCCACTCTCTGTATAACGCGTTTGTTTGCCAGCGTATGGCGCCAAAGTGCCATTCCGATAAAGGCCTGGCGTATCTGTGTGGCTTGCTGCACAACTTCGGCCTACTGCTGATCGGCCACCTGTTTCCCCAGGAGTTTGACGAGCTGAATTCGCTGCGGGAAGCCAATCCCGACGCCAGCATGCATTCGCTGGAGCAACAGGTGTTCGGGGCCAGCAACGATCAACAGATGCTGGCGGTTGGCCACGGCGCCATTGGCGGCATCCTTCACCGACTTTGGGAACTGCCTGACCCGGTGGTCAAGGCCGCGGGTATGCATCAGCAGGAGGGCTACCATGGCGAGCATGAACAGTATGTGCTCATGGTCCAGCTGGCCAATGGGCTGCTGAAGGAAAGGGGGATTGGGGATGAGTTCAACCCGGATGATGTCGCCTCCCTTGCGTCGTCCCTCGGGCTTTCCGAAGGGGATGTTGCTCGTTTGAACGAGGAGATTGACAGCGTTTCCGGGGAGCTGGACGCGCTGGCGTTATCCCTGTCATCCTGACCGTCGAGCACTATCAGCTACAGCCGCAACTCACAGCCCGATGTAACCTTTTGGTGCATGCTACGGAGGTCCACTTTCTATGAGGGGGCTGAGTTCGTATAATGCGCCTTCCTTGGCAGGGGCTGCGGGCTCGTTGCTGCCGAGAAGCTGTCGCAAAGCCGCCGGGTTTTGCAACAGCTTTTCAAATGATAATGACTACAACGGGAGCACAGCGTTATGAGAATCATCATGTTAGGCGCGCCAGGCGCAGGCAAGGGTACGCAGGCCCAGTTTATCACCGAACGGTTTGAAATCCCGCAGATTTCGACCGGCGACATGCTTCGCGCGGCGGTGAAAGCCGAGTCCGATCTTGGCAAGCAGGTCAAGGAAGTGATGGCTTCTGGCGGCCTGGTGTCTGATGACATCATCATTGCGCTCATCGAAGAACGGGTTAAGCAGCCTGACTGCAAGAACGGCTTCCTGCTCGACGGTTTCCCCCGCACTATTCCCCAGGCCGAGGCCCTGAAAGACCAGGGTATTGTTATTGACTATGTGGTGGAAATCGCCGTTGATGACGAGGAAATCGTAAGCCGTCTGTCAGGTCGTCGGGTGCACGAGGGCAGTGGTCGCATCTATCATGTGAAGTACGATCCGCCCAAGACCGAAGGTAAAGACGACGAGACTGGCGATGCCCTCATCCAGCGCGAGGACGACAAGGAAGAAACCGTCCGTAAACGCCTGAAGATCTACCACGAGCAAACCGCGCCACTGGTCGGTTACTATCAGGACTGGGCGAAAGAAGCCCCTGCCGCTGCGCCGAAATATGTGCGCGTAAAAGGCGTGGGCAGCCTGGATGACATTCGCGACCAGATTCTTACCCAACTGAAGTAACCCTGTGAAACTACTGGCACTGGATACCTCATCAGAGGGCTGCTCAGCAGCCCTGCTGGTGGATAACAGCCTGGTGGAGCGGTTCGAGCTGGCTCCCCGCGGACACACCCGCCTGTTGATGCCGATGATCCGCGAGCTTCTCGCCGAGAAGGAACTGGTGCCGGCGGACCTCGATGCGCTCGCATTTGCCTGTGGTCCGGGCTCGTTCACGGGCCTTCGCATTGCTACGGGGGTTGTCCAGGGCCTGGCCTATGGTCTCGGAATCCCCGTTATTCCAGTGTCATCCCTGGCAGCCGTTGCGGAGGATGCGATACAGCATTGGCAAATGCTGGACGGCGACGCCGTTGCAGTGGCCTTCGATGCCCGCATGGGTGAAGCCTATTGGGCCTGTTATATGTGCCGAGATGGGCAACCGGAGTTGATGGGTCACGAGCAGGTCTGCGCTCCGGCGTCTGTGACTCTGGCCGATGGCGCATCCCGGTGGTTTGGTGCTGGTCAGGGGTGGAGCCTGAAAGAAAATTTCCCGGCCGATGTTGCCGCAACCATGGACCGCATCGACGAGACTCTGGTGCCCAGGGCTTCCAGAGTGGCGGAGATCGCCGCCCGTGCCTTTCATGCGGGAGCCGGGGTGCCGGCCGAACAGGCACAACCGGTATACATTCGTGATGAAGTGGCCTGGAAAAAACTGCCCGGCCGCTAACAACAACCTCACTGCTACCACCCGGAATCACTGCCGATGGAACTGTGGCACATTATTGTATTGGCCGTTATACAGGGGCTGACGGAATTTCTTCCGATCAGCAGTTCGGCCCATCTGATCCTTCCCTCACAGGTATTTGGCTGGCCGGATCAAGGCCTTGCGTTCGATGTCGCCGTGCATGTAGGGACGTTGGCAGCGGTGATCTGGTACTTTCGCGCGGAAGTGGGCCGTCTCACGGTTGCCTGGGTTGGAGATACGGTTCGGGGCCGTGTCGGGCAGGATAGTGGCCTTGCGTGGGCGGTCATCGCCGGCACCATTCCAGCCGGACTGGCTGGTCTGTTGCTTAATGATTTCATTGAAACCTCCCTGCGTTCCGGGTTGGTGATTGCGGTTTCGACCATCGGTTTTGGTTTGGTGCTGTGGTGGTCGGACGCGGTGGGACGTCGCAACCGGGACCTGCCGGCATTGACCATGAAAGATGCGGTGATTATTGGCGTGGCCCAGGCGCTGGCTCTCATTCCAGGCACCTCCCGATCCGGTATTACCATCACGGCGGCTCTGTTTCTCGGGTTTGGACGGGAGGCCGCCGCCCGATTCTCGTTCCTGTTGTCGATCCCGCTGATTCTCGCCGCCGGTCTGCTGAAAACCCTGGAGCTGGTGGAGCAGGGCGGGGCAACCGACTGGGCGGCTATTGCCCTGGGTGCTGCGCTGTCATTTGTCAGTGCCGTGGTCTGTATCCACCTGTTTCTCAAGTTCCTTGAGAGACTTGGCCTGATGCCGTTCGTTATATACCGCCTGGTACTCGGTCTGCTGTTGCTTGTCATGCTCTGGTAGTGCAAACATTGAACAGCCTGCTTTAAAATTGGTCCAGGATCTTCCATAATCCACTACCTGTGGTCTTTTTAACCGGTGTGCCAGAATGATCGGTGGTGTTAACCCAAACAGCAGTCTTCCTTTCCAGTCCGGCAACAGCAGCCCGGTTCGTGAGCGCAGTGACATCGCTCGTGCGCCTGCGTCCGCCCCCGATAACGACAGCCAGGCCGTTCGCCGTGATCTCACCGATGCACGGCCCCCCAACGCCGAACAACGGCCGGTTCCTTCTGCTGAGTCGCTAGAACGCCGTGTCGAGGCACGTCAAGCCGCGGAGGACGTGCGCCTGGAGCGTTTCCGTGCCGATGAAGTTTCCCTGAGCACCTCCAGAGCCCTGTCCACGTTTGCCGATGTCGCCGCCGGAGGCGATATTGCGGATGCAGGGCTCTCAGGCATCGATATCCTGGTTTGATGTCGCCAGGAAACACCCTGTCTGAACTTGCCGTTGGCTGCAGCCCCCTTGGCGATCTCCACGCTGCACGTTCCCTGTCTGAAGCATTATCGTTGCCTTTGCTGGGTACGCTTCGTCCGCGAGACGTGCGGGATTACCCAGTGCTGCTGTTTCTGGATAAAAATGGTCTTGGCCTGCAGGTTACCGGCAAGGGGGCTCCAGGGCCTGTCAGAGCCGAGTTCGTGACCGGAAAGGCGGGATACCGGAGAGAACACGGCGGTGGCACCGGACAACTGATTGCCAAGGCTGTTGGCCTGAAGAAAGCCCGCCAGCCCCTTCATGTTCTGGATGCAACGGCCGGTCTTGGCCAGGACGCGTTCGTACTGGCCTCCCTGGGCTGCAGGTTAACCCTTTTCGAACGTTCGCCGGTTATCCATGCGTTGCTTAGTGATGGACTTTTCCGTGCGGCCCTGAACGAGCAGAGCGCGCCCATTGTCGCCCGGATGGCATTGCAGTCGGGTAGCAGTATCGACTGGTTATCGCAGGCGGGCGCGGGCGCCGCGGATGTGATCTACCTTGACCCGATGTTTCCCCATCGCGACAAGTCGGCCCTGGTCAAGAAGGAAATGCAGGTGTTCCGCACGGTGGTGGGAGACGACGATGACTCACCGGCGTTGTTGAAGGCCGCGTTGGCAGTGGCAACCTATCGGGTTGTCGTCAAACGCCCGCGCAAGGCGGAGCCAGTGAGTGGCCCCGAACCCACCACCCGTATTGAAGGGAAGAGCAGCCGGTACGATATCTACTCCATCAAGGCGTTTCCCGCCGGATAGGTCACCGGTCGCGTTCAGGCCCCAAGCATGGTCACCTGCTGAATGGCCTGGCGTTTTTCCACACTTAGCACCAACCGTGCGTCTTCCGCCACTTCATCCAGGCCGTCGGTGTAGCACAACAGCCCGTCGTCATCGGTGGTGATAACGCCATTGTGCTGCATGTTGGCGATGAAGTTACGGAACAGGGTCTTGTCGAAGAACTCCGGCGCATTGAGGCCGAACAGGATGGACATACGTTCGGCCAGAAGCGTGCTCTGCTCTTCCAGTTCGCCGGCGGTAATCTTACCCGACCCGTATTTGCGCAGGATGCCGATGGCAATGTGATAGCGTTCTAGGGTCTGGATGATGAACCGTGACAGCACCCGCAGGCGCAGCATGGCATCGGTGCCTTCCTCAGGGCGGCTGATCCTGTCTTCCTCTTCTTCGAACAGCAACCCTTTCTCCAATAGGACGTCGATCCATTGGTTGATGACCCCGTCAATCTCCTCGGCGTCGTATTTGAGGAACAGTTCGGATTTCAGATAGGGGTACGCCACGCTGGCCAGGAACTCAATTTTGTCCCGGCGCAGGGAGTTCTTGTTCTCAAACAGGCTCGCGATCAGAGACGGCAGGGCAAACAGATGCTGGATGTTGTTGCGGTAATAGGTCATCAGGATCGCGTTGCTGCCTTCCAGCGCGATGATGTCACCCAGTTTCTGGGGCTGGCGCGTGATCAGGCCCATGTTTTCGCAGTAGTCGACCCAATCTTTGCCACTGCCTTCCGGCAGCGTGATGGTGTCGGCGTAGGGAAAGGCTTTCAGCAGGTCGGCATACTGGTCCATCAGGCGAATCAACTGGCCTTCATCCATAGCCAGGCGATCGGTGCCCAGCAAAACCGTTGCAGTCATGCCAATGGGATTGACGGCGACAGATGCGTTAATGCTGGACGCAACACGATTGGACAGTTCAGACACCGCCTGATTGAGCCATTTTGGCCGGTATTCGGAATCGTAGGCTTCTTCCCGCCAGCTTGGTTCGACTTCGTTCAATACCTCAGCAAGGGGAATGGCTTCACCGAAGTTTACAGCGACCTGGCCAAACGAGTTGCTCAACTTGCGAACGGTCTTGGCAATCGCGAACACGCTCTCTTTCTGTTTTTTCTTGCCCCGTAGTTCACCGAGGTAAGAACGGCCTTCCATCACCTTCTCGTAACCAATGTATACCGGGACGAACACGATGGGCTTGCGATGGTCTCGCAGAAAGCTGCGGACGGTCATGGACAGCATGCCGGGCCGAGGCTGGAGCATGCGGCCCGTGCGGCTGCGCCCGCCCTCCACGAAGTACTCAACGGAATAGCCTCGGGAGAACATCACGTGCATGTATTCGTTGAACACGGTGGCGTAGAGCGGGTTGTCACGGAAGCTCCGACGCATGAAGAACGCGCCGCCGCGTCGCAGGATGGGGCCAACAATAGGCATGTTCAGGTTGATGCCGGCGGCAATGTGCGGGGGCATCAGCCCGTTCTTATAGAGCACGTAGGACAGCAGCAGGTAATCAATATGGGAGCGATGGCAGGGAACATACACCACGGCATTGTCCTGGGCTTCTTCCTTGGCAACGCGGATGTTGTTGATAGCGATGCCGTTGTAGATACGATTCCACAGCCAAGACAGCACCACTTCCAGGAAGCGTATGGTCACGATGGACATGCTGGCAGCGATCTCGTCCGCATATTTGTACGCCTTGGCGCGCACCTTTTCCGGGGGGATGTCATCCTTTCGGGCAGCTTCCCGGATGGCTTCCTTGACCGCCTGGGTCCGCACCAGTCCACCCACCAAGGTGCGGCGGTGAGACAGGTCCGGGCCGAGCACGGCTTGGCGCACCCTGCGGAAATGGGTACGGAGAATGCGGGCGAGCTTACGGTTGGCGCGTTCCTCGCTATGGCGGTATTCGTCAATCACCTGCTTCAGGGACAGGGGCTGATTGAACTGCACGTAAGTGCTACGCCCATGCACCATGATGATCAGGAATTTCTGCAAACGTCCAGCCACGGACCAGGTGTCGGACAGCAGCAGTTTGACCAGCGATTTTTCCTTGTCCGGGGAGCGCCCCCAGAACAGCGACACAGGGACGATCTGAACATCCTGCTCAGGGTGTTCCAGGCCATGGCGAACCAGCGCCCGGAACTCACCGGTGGGAACCGGCGTCTGGCGACGACGGAAAAGACCACCAATCCGACGGTAGAGAAAAAAGAAGGAGTGGTTCGGACCGTTCTTGACCGGCAGGGACGACTCGGCACCAGGCAGGCCAGCTCGCAGCACCTCCTGTTCCAGGACCAATCGGCTGGACAGCGAGCTGTACTGCAGTACGTAGCAAACCGGTTTTTCCGGGTCTACTCCCAGGGCTTCCACGCTGTTGCCGCTCACATCCGTCCGGACCCACAAAAACAGGATTTTGCGGAAAAGGGTCAGGATCAGGCTGCGAAGGCCCAGGAAAAAACGCATAAACGGTCGCTCCGGTTCACAAAACAGGCGGTAAGTTTACTTGGTTGCGTGCAGTGCGGAAAGCCATGCGGTCGTTCTGTTGTGTTGTGCCGCTGTGATACATTTCCAGCTCTACCCACATAATAGCTTCTGGACACGGATTATGGCGTTATGGACTCCCGGCTGGTCTTCGAAAGGGCCCGACGATGACGATCTTGTGTTGGCCATCGACGGTGATGCGGTGCTGAAGCCCGACGTTGGCTGGCTGAAGCCTTGGCGGATGATTGCCCCTAGTACGCACGGTGATATCGGGCCGGTGTATGTTGGCCAGATGGACGGCAAGCCTGTCTACGTGGCCGAAGCCGACGCGGCCAGACTGGCCGGGTCTACAGAACGGGTGACGCTTCGGGAAGCGCTGCTGCTGATGGAGGATGCTCCCGCGGAAATGCTGGGCACCGCGTTCCAGGTGCATCAGTGGTGGCGGGATCACCGCTTCTGCGGCCGCTGTGGTGAATTGACAGAGCTGCACCCGTTGGAAAGGGCCAAGTGGTGCAAGCCCTGCGGCATTCCCTGGTATCCCAGGCTGGCGCCCTGCGTGATTGTGGTTATCCGCCGTGGTGAACGCATGTTGCTGGCCCGGTCATCGCGGACGAAGCGTCATTATTTCAGCCTGATTGCGGGCTTTGTGGAGCCGGGTGAAACCATTGAAGCGGCGGTTGCCCGGGAAGTGAAAGAGGAAACCGGCCTTGAGGTTAGTGGGGTTCGCTACCACTCCTCTCAGCCATGGCCGTTTCCCCATCAGTTAATGCTGGGCTTTTTTGCAGACTACGCCGGGGGCGAGCTGGTGCTGCAGGAAGACGAAATTGCGGAAGCGGACTGGTTTCTGCCGGGCGATATGCCACCTGTGCCGCCGGTGACCACCATCTCCGGCGGCCTGATCCAGGCCATGGTGCGGGAAATTAAAGGGCAGGGGGCATCGTCGTGACTGCGCCAAGAGTGCTGGTCTTTGATTCAGGCGTTGGCGGACTGAGCGTTGCTGCTTGTATCCACCAACAATTGCCGGGGGTGAAGTTGGTGTACCTGGCTGATAACGCTGGCTTTCCTTACGGCGCCCAGCCGGAAGCGGTGGTCATTGAGCGCAGCCAGACACTGATCCGGCTGGCGCTGTCGGAATTTCCCTGTGATGTCATTGTGGTGGCGTGCAACACTGCGAGCACTGTGGTATTGCCGCATCTTCGGACCATGACACCGATACCGGTGATCGGCGTGGTGCCGGCGGTAAAGCCTGCGGCGGCGGTGTCTGAAAACCGCCGTATTGGTCTGCTGGCCACCCCCGCCACTGTTCGTCGGCCCTACCTTGCAGACCTGATTGACGAGTTTGCCAGTGATTGCACGGTGGAACGGCTGGGGCATCCGGACTTGGTGCAATGGATCGAAAATCTGGTGTCCGGTTCGCCAGTCCCCGAACAGGCTTTGTCCGTGGCATTGCAACCATTCCGGGACGTGGGTGTGGACACTGTGGTTCTGGGCTGCACTCATTACCCGCTGATAAAGGATCTGCTGCAGAGCCAGTTGCCGACCGTAAAACACTGGGTGGATTCCGGAGAGGCCATCGCCCGCCGAGCGGCCTGGTTATTCGAACAGCAGGGGCTGGAAGTGAAAAGTCTTATGGCCCTCAACAGCGATGGGGATGTGGTTGATGCCGCCCTGTTTTCCGGGGACATCCCACGAGGTATCGGGGAGTTCCTGGATGGGCTCAGCCTGGCCACCAACGACATCCGTGGTAACTGGTCCTCGTCGGTAGTCGGTGCTATAGCAAGCGGGTCAGCTTGAACATGGCCAGGAACTCCAGTGCCGGTAAGGATCGGCGGTGGCAACAGTAGGTTTTAAAGTTGTCGCCACGGAATCGTGACTTGGTAAATTCCAGGCCCTTGAAGTTGTAAAGGAAGTTCCCCTTCTCATACAGGCCGTGCATGATGCGCTTGAGCAGTCGGCTTTCCTGGTGCTCGGTAGCCGGGTCCAGGGATAGCGGAATTAAACCCAGGTCCAGATAGGGCACGCCTTCGGCCTTGAACACATCCATGGCATGGGCCATCAGGGTGTAGAAAATACCCTGGCGGAAATCCGCGTTGGCCCTTGAGATGTTGGGCACGTAACTGATGATCTCGTTATTGCGGTAGATGGGGTCGAAGTAGATAAAGCCCACGGCCTTGCCATCCTGGTACGCGTAGAAATGGCGTTCGTTCTCCCGGTACTCCATCTCCATGGGACGTATCAGGAAACGGATCTCCTTGCTCTTGCATTTACGGGTGCGAATCCAGGCATCGGAAATTTCGCGGGTGTGGTCATCGCTGAAGCGCTCCTTCACGGTAATGCCGTTTTTTTCCGCCTGGTTGAGGGCCGTGCGCAGGATCTGTTTCTTCTTCCCGCTGAGCGACCAGTTTTTCAGGTTGATACGGGATTCGCTGCCAAACTGGGTGCCAAACAGGCCAAAGCGGCGGTAGAGGTAGTCCACGACAGGTTTGGATACCTGGATGTAGCAGGCGGAAGGGAAGCGTTGGTGAAACTGTTCCAGGATCACCTCAAAGTGTTCCGGTGCGGTGACAGGATCGGAGAGCACGAACGTGCCGCCCCATTTGCGCATATACGCCAGGTAGCCAACGCCGGGCACATCGAAATACTGCATCTCAGGTTGCAACGTCGAGAACGACTGGGAATGGGTGCCGTACTTCTTGAGGTAACTGATGCGCTCCGGAAAGGTAAATACACCTTCGTCCAGAGAGCGTACGCCATCGAGTGAAAGGATCTGGTCTGACATTGTGAAACTCCCCCGTTTATTGTTTTAAATCCGGCGTGAGGCCTCGTGTCTACACCTGTTTCCGTCCCAGGATCGACCAGTAACAGTTCATGTTCAGCAGCTTGAAATGCTTTTTCTCGGTAACGTGCAGGCCAAGGCGCTGCATGTGTTCGGGGTAGTTGTAAATCTTGTGGAAGGCATTGTTGGCGAACAGCCAGAAGATGAAGACGGCCATGTACCAGTACATCTTCTTGAACAGGCGGGCCACAATGTTGCCGGTGGGGTAGCAGAAGTCACCCACAACCACCCTGGCGTCGGCCTTGCCCAGACGGATCAGATGCTCCAGCACCCGCACCATCATGTCTTCGTCAAACACGTTGAGGAAAAAGTTGGCGACCACCATGTCGTACTGTTCGAACTCATCGACCTTCATGATGTCGCTGTGAATACGGCGGATGTTCAGGTGCGGCGCCTCTTTTCCCTGGGCTTCGGCAAACTTGCGCAGCATGGTTTCGGAGAGGTCCACCACGGTCACGTCCGCGCCCAGTTCCGCGGCACGGATCGCGTCACGGCCATGGCCCACGCCTGCAAACAGGATGCGGGCGCCGGGCTTGACGGTTTCCACATCGAGCATGGCGGTCTTGCAGCGATGGATGTTCTTGCCGCTGTAGAGGTTGCTCAGAAAATCGTATACCGGGCCAATGTATTTGTATTTATCGCGCATGGTGACTTCTGCCTGTCCATATCCTGGGGATGCTTCCATTCTTCTTGTGATTGTTGATTCACCGTCAGGTGAATTGAAGGAAGCGCCTGATGGATTTGAGCTTAGAGAAGCCGGTGGGGGAATTATGTGCAGTACCGCGCATTTCCAGATACATAACGTAACGAACAGCAACACTTTGCAAACCAGATCAACATTTTAGATCTGACTGTCCGACAATGGAGTATCGATAATGCGGTAGGTTAGAAAGCGACGGCGCGCGCCGGGGTATGTCCGAGGGTTTGGCCGATGACGTCTGCAGGCCGCGCCGGGCCGTAGAAGAATCCCTGAACCTGGTGGCATCCCAGGCTTTTGAGGTAGGTGAGCTGTTCGTCCGTTTCCACACCCTCCGCCACGATCTGAAGTTTCAGTCCATGGGCCATGGCGACAATGGCGTTTACAATACAGGCACCATCTTCGCCTCTGCGAATGGCTTTGACGAAGGACTGATCCACTTTCAAGGTGTGAATGGGCAGCCGGTGAATGTAGTTCAGGGAGGAGTAGCCGGTGCCGAAATCATCAATGGCAATTCTGACGCCCAATGACGCTAATTCCCGGAGTTTCTGACTGATCTGCTCAAGATCGTTCATGATCACGTTTTCAGTGATCTCGATTTCCAGGTTTTGGGGCGGGAAGCCGTGGGCCTGGAGTTGAGCCATCAGGGTCTCTACAAACCTTGGGTGCTCCACCTGGACCGGGGACAGGTTTACGGCCAGTCGCAGGTCGCTGTGTCCTTCTCGAATCCACTGGCCGACATCATGGCAGGCCTGGTCGAGTACGCATTCACTGAGTTTGGCAATGAGTTTGGTTTCTTCTGCCAGCGGCAGGAAGTCCCGTGGATAGAGCAATCCCCTTTCCGGATGTTGCCAGCGCACCAGCGCTTCCAAACCCACCACGCGATTGCTCGAGGAACAGACTTGCGGCTGATAGAACACCCGCAACTCATCGCGCTCCAGTGCCATCCTAAGATCTCTTTCCAGGCTCAGGCGGTTGGCCGTGTCAATGCTCATGCTCTCCGAGTAGAAGCGATAGCCATCCTTACCCCGTGCTTTGACGTGATACATGGCAATGTCGGCGTTCTGGATCAGTTGATCCATGGATTCGCCGGCTTCCGGGTAGGTGGCAATGCCAATGCTCACACCTACGAAAACTTCGTGTTCGCCCAGTTGGAAAGGCGCGCGCAAGGCCTTGATCAACTTCTTTGAAATCTGTCTTGCGTCCTCGTAACCGTGGATCGACGGCAACAGCAGAGTGAATTCATCGCCACCGAAGCGTGACAGGGTGTCCCCTTTGCGCAGACACCGTTCCAGTCGCTGTGTGACAGCCTGCAACAGGCGATCGCCCATGGCATGTCCCAGCGTGTCGTTGATAACCTTGAAGCGATCAAGGTCCAGGAACATCACCGCCAGCTTCTGCTCACTGCGGCGCGCGTGGGTGATGGCCAGGTCGAGCCGGTCCTTGAACAGGGCGCGGTTTGGCAGTCGGGTCAACAAGTCGTGGTAGGCCTGGAAGTTGATAAAGGCTTCCGCTTCCTTACGCTCGGTCACATCGCGGGCAGTGCCGTAGTAGCGGGCCTCGCGACCATTGTATTTGCCGTCGTCGTGATTGGTGTGGGGCCAGGTTTCCGGGTCAATCGGAAACGCGGTAATTTCAAAGTGTCGGGTGGCTTTGCGGCTGCCTCGGGTCTTGAGCCGAACTTCCAGTGTCCGGGGATTGTCGGCGCTGATATTCGGGCCTTTCAGAGCATAGGTTCCCCGGGCGATGTCCCGGTCATCCAGGATGTGGCGAAAGTGACGCCCGCACAGCTCAGCGGGTTGGTAGCCAAGCAGGCTCTCAATCTTGCTGTTCACAAAACAGAAATGCCCGTCGCCATCGAGCATGAAAACGATATCGGGTGAGCTGTTGACGATGTAGCGATGCAGTTCCTCGGACTTTTCCAGGCGCATTCGTATGTGCTCGTGGGCGCGAAGCAGAGAACGCTTGCCGAGCACGCCGTCGACCGTTGCCAGCAGTTCTTCCGGGTCGAACGGTTTGCGGATATAGTCCAGTGCCCCCCGGCGCAGGGCACGGCTGACGGCGCTGAACGAGCTTTCACCGCTCACGACAATCACGCCACATTCTGGTTGTTCCGATGACAGGCGTTCCATCACACCGAATCCGTCCACATCGGGCATGCGAAGATCCAGCATTGCCAGGTCGAACGATTCGGTCTCAAGGATGCGACAGGCCATGCGCCCACCTTCCGCTTCGGTGACCTCGTACCCCTTGCTTCTGAGCAGTGAAGCAAGGCCGGAAAGCAGTCTCGGATCATCGTCGACGACCAGGATGCGCGCCTTTCCGTCGTCGCCGTAAGTCCACTCGGTGCTCGCAGGTTTCATGTCAGTAGCCCGTCGTTTCTTCGTCATTTTTCATCGTTTTTTTTATTTGCCGCCGCGGGAAACAGAATTCGGAATGCTGTCCCTCCGCGCCCCGTGCGGCAACTAATGATGCCCTCCATGTCATCAATCAACTGTTTGACCACGCTCAGACCCAGGCCACTATGGCCCTTGCCCTTGGTGGATTGAACCGGTGAAAACAAGTGTTTTCGGACCTCGTCGGGAATTCCATTGCCGGTGTCCGCCACTTCCAGTTCCACCCAGGTTTTTCCGCTCTGCCAGACTGGTGCCTGTGTGTGAATAGCCACTTCGCCACCGTCAACAAGGCATTCTGCCGCATTACGGACCAGGTTGATAACCACCTGCCGGATGACAGCACCGGGCACGGTAACATCGGTGGGGTCCGCGCAAAGGTCAAGCTCCAGCGCCATGTCGTCGCCGCTGAACAGGCTGTCTTCCAGCAAGTCCCGCAGAATTCTCAGTTCGTCATTAAGATTGCAGACGCCGGTCGGGTTTGCTGCATCATGGCCCGGACCCCGGCTGATCTGCAACAGGAGATCCCCCGCGCGATCGAGTTCGTCACGTATGACGTCCAGCTCTTCCTGTACTTCGTCATCATCCAGCCGGTTCCGTAGCTGATAGATATATTGCCGGATGATGGTCAGCGGGTTGCTCACCTCATGGACCTGGTGACGAATGGCCTGTCGGGCCAGTTCCGACTCCATACTGTCCTGGGTACCACTATTGGCTAGCGTGGCAGTGACGGCGTCAGACAGTTTGGCGCTGAACAGGCGACCGATTTCTTCTGTCTGACCGGAACTGTCATGGTCGGTACCGACGACAAAGACGCCAGCACATTGATCTTCCCCTCGAACGGGAATAGCCACCAGAGAAGGGGTTTTCAAGAGAGAAAGCAGCTGGCGGTCCAGCACAGTCGTTGTGCGGTCACCAAGACACAGGGCGGTGCCGCTGCTGTAGGCCTCGGTCAACACGCTGGTGGCCGGCCCGCTGGCAACTGTAAGGTCAGGAGTATCGCCGTTGCTGGCGGATAGCAGTGTCAGCCCGTCTCCTGCCTGGCCAAAATACAGTGCCGGCAGGCCGGTGATCAGTGTCAGGCTGGTGACGGTTGCGGCCAGACTCTCCTGGGCACTGCCGCGAATCGGCGACAGTTCCAGCGCCTGGCTGGCCATGGCCTGTTTCAGTATGGTCTGTTTGAGTTTGTGGTTGGAATGGTGGGCGTCGTAGTCTTCCGATAGCGGAATGCCCAGTGACTCGGCCACGCCGCTCACTTCCTGGTCGATCCTGCGGTTGATCTCTCGCGTGAGCTCTTCATTGAGCCCAAAAATGGTCCCCGCCGCCGCAATGCCCGCCGCGTCCGAGAGTGCCAGGCGCGTTGCCAGACTGATCAGTTTGACCAGGTGCCCGGCATCCTGTATTTCCGTTGGCATGGCCTGCTGATAGCGCATAGCGTCAACCGCCATGGGGCCCAGCCCCCATGAATTGACCAGTTCGGCAGCAATATCGGACTGGTGGTCAAAGTAGTATTGCTGGGTTTCTCCAGGCGGTGTTTTCAGTGCGATCAGCTCGCCTACGTTGTGCAACATACCCAGCATGAACGCCTGGTCGGGTTCGGGGTAGCGGGTCAGTGTTGCCAGAGCCCTGGCCGTCAGGGCGGTGGTCAGTGAATGGCGCCAGAAGTCCCGCAGCTGTTGCCACTGGTCTGCCCCGAGTTCGTAAAGAATCTGGCGCAGTGCAGCAGTCAGAACCAGGGTGTGAAAACGTCGGGTTCCCAGCCGGAGCAGGGCCTGGTCAATGGAACGTATTTGCGAGGTGGGGCCGTACAGTGCCGAGTTGGCGAGGGCGAGAACGCGAGTGACCAGAGCGGTGTCGGCAGACACAATGTCACTTATTCGGCGATAGTTTTCATCCTGATGGCAGGCCTCAAGCGCCCGAAGGGTAACCTCCGGGAGACTCGGTAGCTGTATGTCAGGGGCAATCTGCATAGGCCTGCCTGTGTAACGCGCCAGATATTTCGTTAGTATCTGACGACTTGTTCATAAACATTAACCCGATGGAGCTTAGTCAATAACCTGCATTTATTAAACAGTTATTGGTCCTTTTTTAAGCAGAGTATTACCCGTGTTGTGATGTGTGTAAACTTTTTACAGGTTAAATGTCGCAAAACCGTCCATGATCGGGCATTCAACCCGTCTCTTTTTGTCTACAGTTAGAACTCCGTCCGGGTTACACTTTGACACAGTACACAAATTTTACCCGGATCACGTGTCAGTCGACGGAAAAGACAGCGCCTATTAAGCATTCATGACCGATTCCCGCACTTCCAGGCACATTCCGAAGCAACCCAGAACACTGGCCATAACCGGTGGCAAAGGTGGCGTCGGAAAAACATCGGTGGCACTGAACCTTTCCCTGACCCTTGCGCGAGAGGGTTACAGAGTATTGTTGCTGGATGGTGACACGGATCTGGCTAATGTCAGTATCATGCTGGGCCGGTATCCGGAGCGCACCCTGGCCAACGTAATGGCCGGTGAGTGCTCTCTCCGCGACGTGATTATGGAAGCGGAGTGGGGTTTGCACATCATTCCCGGCGCCTCGGGAGTTGAACAATGTGTGGATATGGCCGCTGAAGAAAGCCTGCGTGTTCTCAAGGCGTTGTCGAGGCTGGAGAAAAACTACGACTACGTGATCACAGACACGGCCTCCGGTTTGCAGAAGACCGGCATGCACATGATTGCGGCGGCGGAACTGGCCTGCGTCGTGGTCACGCCAGACCCTGCATCGCTGACCGATGCCTTCTCCCTGATAAAACTTCTGATTCGTCGTGGCTACCGAAGGACGCCGAGCGTGTTGGTGAACATGGCCCAGGGTGCAAGTCAGGCTCGATCCGTGTTTCAGCGCCTTGATGCTGCTGCAGTTCGGCACCTGGGGTTGCAGTTGCATTACCTGGGTGCGATCTGGCGTGACGAAACCTTGCGCCAGTCAGTGATGAATCAACGCCCTGTGGCACTGTTGCCGGCTTCTGATCCGTCCAGCCGTCAATTCCGAACATTGGCTGACATGCTGAACGTGCGGCTGCGCCAGCTGCCGCCGCGAAAGGCGGGGATTGCGGCGTATTGGCACCGGGTGTCGTCCGGTTCAGCGGATGCGGCGCCTGCGTCCGGCGGTGGCCAGGCAAAAACGCCAAAAGACCCGGCCCAGGAATGCAAGCGGCTGACTGCAGAACTCGGCGAAATACTGGCTGACAGCAGTGACAAGCCGCTGCTGCGTTATGAAGCGTTTCAGGGGCTTTTTGCACTGTTAGGGCGCAAAATGGATGCAGATGCCATCGAGATTATCCAGACCGGTTTAGCCTCTCTCAATTGGGACAAACTGGAAAAGGAACAACGAGAACATATGGCGACTCATCTTCGCCATCTCGCTGCAGAAGTTGACCCTGCGGCAGTTCCCCGTAAGGCGGAAGCAGTAGTAAATAAGCCAGAGCGGGAGCCGTACTACGACCGTATCAGTTTTGGTGAACAAAGCCGGTTGATTCGGGCGCTTAAGGAGCAGCCGTCCAATATCTCCCTGGATCAGCTTCTACGCTCGCTGGCGGACACCGACAAGAACGGTTCCTGAGCGCCTTTTATCCGGTTTCTCTCCATTCCTTTTTTTTGCATTTAGTCACCTTATTTTATGGTCATTTTATTGATGCAATTTGTAGCGTAACTTTGCTCTATGTCACCGCACTGTCATTCGGTCTGTGCAAAAATCAGCCTTATTCCCGGAATCGTGGCCCGCAAAATGCAGTAAAACCCACTGCATTTGATGGCTACACAGTGAATTTGAGAAGGAGTTCTCGCCATGGCAACACAGCAGCAACAGAATGGAGCGTCAGCGTCCGGTGTTCTTGAGCAACTACGTGGTAAACACGTGTTGATCACCGGCACCACCGGGTTTCTTGGTAAGGTGGTACTGGAAAAACTGATTCGCACGGTGCCGGATATTGGCGGGATCCATCTGCTTATCCGCGGTAACAAAAGGCATCCGGCAGCGCGGGAACGATTCCTCAGTGAGATCGCGAGTTCTTCCGTGTTCGAGCGCCTTAGGCACGATGACAACGAGGCGTTCGAAAGCTTTCTTGAGGAACGCGTTCATTGCATCACCGGCGAAGTGACTGAACCCCGTTTTGGGCTTACGCAGGAGCGGTTCCGTGCTCTTGCCGGGCAGGTCGATGCGTTTATCAATTCCGCAGCCAGCGTAAATTTCCGGGAGGAGCTCGATAAGGCGCTGAAGATCAATACCCTTTGCCTCGAGAACGTTGCCGCTCTGGCGGAGCTCAACAGCACTATGGCGGTCATCCAGGTATCCACCTGCTACGTCAACGGAAAAAATTCCGGTCAGATCACGGAGTCCGTTATCAAGCCGGCGGGTGAGTCTATCCCCCGCAGCACCGACGGATACTATGAAACGGAAGAGCTTGTACACCTTCTGCAGGACAAGATCTCCGACGTGAAGGCCCGATACTCCGGCAAAGTGCTTGAGAAAAAGCTCGTGGACCTGGGTATTCGCGAGGCCAACAACTACGGCTGGAGCGACACCTACACGTTTACCAAATGGCTGGGTGAGCAACTCCTGATGAAAGCCCTTTCCGGGCGCTCACTCACAATTGTTCGCCCTTCGATCATTGAAAGTGCACTGGAAGAACCCTCGCCGGGATGGATTGAAGGCGTGAAGGTGGCGGATGCGATCATACTTGCCTACGCCCGTGAGAAGGTCTCCCTGTTTCCAGGCAAACGCAGCGGTATTATCGACGTGATTCCGGTGGACCTGGTGGCCAACAGCATCATCCTGTCCCTGGCTGAAGCCATTTCCGAGCCTGGGCATCGCCGCATCTATCAATGCTGCAGTGGCGGTTCAAACCCAATTTCGCTGGGCACGTTCATTGACTACCTGATGGCCGAAGCCAAGTCCAACTATGCAGCGTATGACCAGTTGTTCTATCGACGGCCCACGAAACCGTTTGTGGCGGTCAATCGCAAGCTGTTTGATGTTGTGGTTGGCGGGATGCGCGTGCCGTTGTCCATCGCTGGCAAGGCACTGAGGCTGGCTGGCCAGAACCGTGAGCTAAAGGTTCTCAAAAACCTCGATACCACGCGTTCACTCGCCACCATCTTTGGTTTCTACACGGCACCGGATTATATCTTCCGCAACGATTCGCTGATGGCCCTGGCTTCCCGCATGGGTGAACTGGATCGTGTCCTGTTCCCGGTGGATGCACGCCAGATCGACTGGCAGCTGTACCTGTGCAAGATCCACCTCGGAGGTCTTAACCGTTACGCTCTCAAGGAGAGGAAACTGTACAGCCTGCGGGCTGCCCAGACCCGCAAGAAAGCCGCCTGACACCCGGTCAGTCGGCTGTCCTTTCTACCCGTCCCCCCGGTTCCCGGGGGGCGGAACGTCACTTGTTGTTTCCGCTGGCGGGTCTATCCTTTAGGGCAGGCTCCAGAACATAGGGTCACCCCTCGTGAGACCGTCATTCTAGCTAAAAGTGCTGGCGGATTGGGACGTTAGTCTAATTCATTGTTCACTGGCACGCGTGTTGAACTATGGGTATCCGTCTTCAGGGCTTTTTTGCCCGTCACGCTCTTTATTAAATAACCGATAATGACAACAGACTCTGACTAATAAGGGGGAGCACAATGACTGATAAACAGGTTTATCCGGTAAGTCCGGACGTGGCCAAACGGGCCCTGCTAAACCGGGATCAGTACGAGAAGATGTACCAACAGTCGGTGAATGACCCGGAGACCTTCTGGGCTGAACACGGCAAGCGACTGGACTGGATCAAGCCCTTCTCGAAGGTGAAAAATACCACCTACGACTACGACAACCTATCCATCAAATGGTTTGAAGACGGCCAACTGAACGCCGCCGCTAACTGCCTGGACCGTCACCTGGAAAAGCGCGGTGATCAGACGGCCATCATTTTCGAGGGCGACGACCCGGCCGATTCCCGCAACGTGACCTACCGCGAACTGTACGAAGAAACCTGTAAGTTCGCGAACGTTCTGAAAGATCAGGGCGTCAAGAAGGGCGATGTTGTCACTATCTACATGCCCATGATTGTTGAAACGGGTGTTGCCATGCTGGCCTGTGCCCGCATCGGCGCTATCCATTCTGTTGTCTTCGGCGGGTTTTCTCCGGAAGCACTGGGTGCCCGGATTGCTAATGGTAAATCCCGATTCGTGGTAACGGCTGATGAAGGTGTCCGCGGCGGCCGCAAGATTCCTCTCAAGAAAAACGTCGACGCTGCGTTGAGTAAGGAAGCCGGCGCAGATGTGGACAAGGTTATCGTGGTCAAGCGTACCGGCGGTGATGTGCCCTGGAAAGATGGTCGCGACGAGAGTTACGAGGAGCTGATGAAGGGCGCGTCCACGGATTGCCCTGCAGAACCCATGAACGCCGAAGATCCGCTGTTCATGCTGTACACCTCCGGCTCCACTGGCGCCCCGAAAGGCGTATTGCATACCACCGGTGGCTACATGGTCTTTACCTCCATGACCCACGAATACGTCTTCGATTACCACGATGGCGACGTCTACTGGTGTACGGCGGACTTTGGCTGGGTCACCGGTCACAGCTACATTCTGTACGGCCCGCTTGCCAATGGTGCTGTCACCGTCCTGTTTGAAGGTGTACCCAACTACCCGGATACCTCCCGTATGGGTCAGGTGGTGGACAAGCACAAGGTCAATATCCTGTACACCGCACCTACCGCCATCCGTGCCTTGATGGCCGAAGGTGAGTCCTGCATGAACGGCACCACCCGCGACAGTTTGCGCCTGCTGGGTTCGGTGGGTGAGCCGATCAACCCGGAAGCCTGGGAGTGGTACCATCGCGTAATCGGTAACAGCAAGTGCCCGATTGTGGACACCTGGTGGCAGACGGAAACTGGCGGCATCCTGATTTCGCCGCTGCCGGGCGCCATCGATCTGAAACCGGGTTCCGCGACTGTGCCGTTCTTCGGCGTCAAGCCGGCACTGGTGGATAATGACGGCAATATCCTGGAAGGCAAGACTGAGGGCAACCTGGTGATCCTGGACAGCTGGCCTGGCCAGATGCGCACCATCTACGGTGATCATGAGCGCTTCAAGCAAACCTACTTCAGTACCTACAAGGGAATGTACTTTACTGGCGACGGTGCCCGTCGTGATGAAGACGGCTACTACTGGATCACCGGCCGGGTGGACGATGTTCTGAACGTGTCCGGCCACCGCCTGGGGACCGCTGAGGTTGAGAGCGCCCTGGTAGCCCACAACAAGGTTGCCGAAGCAGCTGTGGTTGGTTACCCCCACGAAATCAAGGGGCAGGGCATTTATGTCTATGTAACCCTGGTTCATGGCGAGGAACCCAGCGACGAGTTGAAGAAGGAACTGGTCCAGTGGGTGCGCAAGGAAATCGGGCCGATTGCGTCTCCGGACGTAATTCAGTGGGCGCCTGGACTGCCCAAGACTCGTTCTGGCAAGATTATGCGTCGTATTTTGCGTAAAATCGCATCCAATGAGCACGATCAGCTGGGCGACACCTCCACTCTGGCGGACCCGGGCGTGGTGGATGACCTGATAAGCGGTCGTGCGAACAAGTAAGGCCTGCTTGCTATCAGGCTGTGACCCTGTGAGGAATCTGTTGAATGACACAAACTATTATCGTCGCCGATGATCACCCGCTGTTTCGGGCAGCTCTGAAACAGGCGGTCAGTCAGGCGGTACCTGATGCCAAGACAGTGGAAGTGGACAGCATCAAGGCGCTGCAGGCGGCGGTAGAGTCGCATCCGGATGCGGATCTGGTTTTGCTGGATCTGAACATGCCGGGCGCCCACGGCTTTTCGGGGCTCGTGTTCATGCGCGGGCAGTACCCCGGCCTGCCAGTGGTGGTGGTGTCAGGATCGGAAGAAATGCAGGTGATGCGCCGTTCGATCGACTACGGGGCGTCGGGCTTTATTCCGAAGTCGGCGCCTCTGCCAACCATCACCGAGGCGATTCAGGCAGTCCTGGAAGGGGACGTCTGGTTGCCGGAGGGTGTGGCGGACAAGATCGAGCGGATGCATTCGGACATGACGGACTTCTCCGAAAAACTGGCGTCACTGACGCCGCAGCAGTTCCGGGTGCTGGGTATGCTGGCTGAGGGGCTTTTGAACAAACAGATCGCTTATGATCTGGACGTCTCGGAGGCTACCATCAAGGCCCATATCACGGCGGTGTTCCGGAAGCTGGGGGTTCGCAACCGGACCCAGGCGGTAATTGCGATCCAGCAAATGGAGATAGATCCTTCGGATACGTCGTTGTCTGGTAGCTGATTGGCCCAGAGGTTCTATTGAATTGAAAAAGCGGAAATCCCTGCGAATGGGATTTCCGCTTTTTTTTGTTTGAGCGGGCGTGCTCACTTTTTACTGGCATACCCCAATTTCTTATCCACCAGATTGAACAGCTCCTCACCCTGATGCCAGCGGTCCAGGTTCTCCAGGAACTGGTCGGTCAGCGCCCGTTTCCAGCCGATAAAATCGCCAGACATGTGGGCGGTCATGATGACATTTTCCATATCCCAAAGCGGATGATCCGCCGGTAGGGGTTCTTCCTCGAACACGTCTAGCGCCGCGCCAGCGATGTCGCCGTTATTCAGGGCGGCAATCAGGTCGTCGGTTTTCACCACGGGCCCGCGACCAATGTTGATCAGGCGGGCGGACTTGCGCATGGCCTTGAAGGCTTTTTCGTTGAATAGGCCTTCGGTCTGGGGGGTCAGTGGGGCGGCGATGACTACGAAATCCGCCAGGCCCAGTTGCTCGGTGAGGTCGTCATTGCCGTGAACCGCGACAAAATCCGGATCGTCGTGGCGGGGTTTGCGGGCAATACCGTGGGGTTTCAGGCCGGCGGCCTTGCATAGCCGGGCAATCTGCCCGCCGATGGAACCGGCGCCAACGATCAGTACCTGTTTGCCTTCAGCTCTTTCGGTGTCCCGGTGCTGCCATTTGTGCTCTGCCTGCAGGCGCAGGGAGCGGGGAAAATCCTTGGCGAACATCAGAATCGTGCACAGCACGTACTCGGCAATGGTGCGGTCGAAGATACCTCGGGCGTTGGTTACGGTAACGTCGCCTTCAATAAGGTCCGGGAACATCAAGGCATCCACGCCGGCACTGGTGGCGTGGATCCACTGCAGTTTGTCCGCTGACGGCCAGGCGGCGGCCAGGGCCTCGGTACGAAAGTCCGTCACCATCATTACGTCGGTGCCCGGCAAGGTGTCCCGCAGAGTGGGCTCGTCAGAGGCAAAGCGAACCTCTGCTCGTGCCCGCAGGGCATCCATGCCAGGAGGCTCGTTTTCACCGGGTGCTGTCAGAACGGTTACAACCGGTTTGCTGTGTTGGGTCATCTGTCCTCCGCCAATGCAGTTTGTCCGCGTCCGGCCGCGGGAATCGACAGTCCGGATGTCGAGTCTACAGTCTGGTATCTGAGCCTGAACTGGTCAACCTGACCCCATATAAGATAAAGGTCGTAGCCCTTGTTATAGCGGGTACTACGGCGTTTCGTTCCGGTAATCCAATCTTTCTGTTTTATGTCTTGTACGGCCCCTGTTTACTGACTAACCTGCAGGAGTAGCTACTATTTTGCCCCGCGTCCAGGAGGTGTTTATGGCAGAAGCCGCCAATCGAGAAACCGGCCAGACCAAACCGCGTAAAGTGAAATACCGGAAGAACAAGGCCAGTTGGAACCCGGCGATGCAGGCGGTTCCGGTGCCGGGCATTCGTCGCATGGTGAATATGGCGGCCACCATGAAGGATGTCATTCATCTTTCCATCGGTCAGCCGGATTTGCCAACCCCCAAGCATGTCATTGACGCTTATATTGACGCGCTCAATGCCGGGCAGACGGGGTACACCATGGACGCGGGCCTGCCCGAGTTATTGGTTGCCCTGCGGGATTACTACGGCGCACGCTACGATCGCAAGCTGACCCGGGACAACATCCTGATCACCAGCGGGGCGACCGAGGCGATGTACCTGGCGATCTCGGCGACGTCTGCGCCAGGCCGGCAGTTCATCGTGACTGACCCGTCGTTCCTGCTTTACGCACCGCTGATTCGCATGAACGGTGGTGAGGTCAAGTTTGTGCCCACCCGGGCGGATAACGACCACCAGTTGGACCCGGACGAAGTAATCCGGGCCATGGGACCGCGCACGTTTGCGCTGATCCTGAACAACCCCAATAACCCCACCGGGGCCGTATACCCCCGCACTACCGTCGAGACCATTCTGGAAGAGTGCGCCTACCGGGGAATCCAGGTATACGCCGACGAGGTCTATGATCACCTCATCTTTGACGATGACGACTTCGCCAGTGTATTGAACTGCTCAATGGACCTGGACAACATCATGTGCATCAGCAGCTTCTCGAAGACCTACAGTATGGCCGGGTTGCGGGTAGGTTGGGTGATTGCAAGCCAGGCGGCGATCAAGTCGCTGCGGCGTTTTCACATGTTCACCACCTCTGTCGCCAACACGCCGTCCCAGTTCGCGGGCGTCGCGGCACTCACCGGAGACCAGCAATGCGTCAAGAACATGGTGGACATCTACCGTGAACGCCGCGACAAGGTGGTGGAATTGGTCGACCAGACACCGTATCTGACAGGGTACAAACCCGGTGGCGCCTTCTTTGCGTTCCCGGATTTGCCGCCCCACGTGGACGGCTCCGATCTGGCGCTGCGAATGCTCAAGGAAACGGGTGTTTGCCTGGTGCCGGGAGATGCCTTCGGGGAAGGGTGCACGAACGCCGTTCGGATCAGTTTCTCGACCACGTGCGAGAAACTGGATGAAGCCTTCGACCGGATCATCCCCTGGATGGCCAAGCAGCAGTTCTGACCGTCATGTCGGCTCTGGACTCAGTGCTTGTGCAATGCCCCTACTGTTGGGAGACGCTGGATCTCAGCGTCGACCCTTCGGTGGAAGATCAGGAGTACGTGGAGGATTGCCAGGTGTGCTGTCAGCCCATCCTGGTCCACGTGGTCCTCGACGAGAACCTGACCCCCTCCGTGACTGTCCGGGCCGAGAACGAATAACCGCCCGCCAACCTTCGGCGGGGTCTATTTATTCCTGAACGATGATTAACCTGCCCGGCTTGCCCGGGCAGCCACCTTGGCTCAGGATAGGAGGAACTGCAAAGGAGAGTCTTTCGATGGTCAACGCATCAACCCGCCTGTTTTCGGCCGTTATTCTGTTATCCATGTTTGTGCTAGGCGGCTGTGCCAGCCTGTCACCCTATTCCATTTCCGAAGCGACGTTGGAGCGCCACTTTCAGGATACCGTCAGTGACTTTGATCGCCGGCAGCTGCAGAGCGGGTCGCCACTTAGCCTGAGTCTGAGCAATGCGGACATTACCCTTGGCCCGGATGGCCGTGACGTGGCGGTCATTGACCTGAGAGGGCAGGTCGCCCTGAATGCGCTGATGGCAAAGCTGCCAGTCGATATTGCCCTGAAAGTGGAAGGAGCGCCTGTTTACGACAGTAAGGAGAAAGCGATCTACATTCGGCGGCTGCAACTGTTGGAAAGCAGTATTGATTCGTCGTTTTTCAAAGGGGATCTCAAACCGGTTACGGATAACGTCATGAGGGTGGTTGCCCAGATGCTGGAAACCATGCCGGTGTATCGGCTGGATGAAGCGGACTTCACCCAGCGAATGTTCGGTATGGTGCCCATGGACGTGAGGGTTGCGCCCGGGCGGCTGGAATTCGTTATGGCCGAGTAAGTGATTCCAGGCGTTCGCGCACGGCGGCGCCGATTTCCTGTGTACCCCTGGATTTGCCGGCGTTCTCCGCCAGATCAGCGGCTACTGCATCAAACAATTCCCGCCCGGCCGCTGCCACAGCCGGGTCTTTCCGCCCCAGCCACTCCAGCATGCGTGCCGTGGTGAACAGCATTGCTGTGGGGTCGGCCAGGCCCTGGCCGGCAATATCCGGTGCGCTGCCATGGGTTGGTTCGAACATCGAGGGCATGCCGTTTTCGTCGGGGTTCAGGTTGCAGGAGGGCGCCACGCCCATGCCGCCGGACAATACGGCTGCCAGGTCGGTCAGGATGTCACCCTGCAGGTTGCTGGCCACCACCACATCGAACGCCCAGGGCGCCTGAACGAACTTCATGCAGGCCGCATCCACCAGTTCGTGGTGCGTTGCTACGTCGGGGTACTGTTTCGCCATTTCTTCGAAGGCTTCGGTGTACATGTCGCCCCAATAGCGCAGGGCATTGCGTTTGGTCACGATGCACACCTGGCTTTCGCAGGTTTTACCGTCCAGAGTACGGAAGTGTCGGGTGCGGCCTTCTTCGGCGCGTGCGGCGGCTCGCAGGCGGGCCTGCTCGAAGCCATAGCGGATAATCCGGTCGGTCGCCCGGCGGGTGAATACTTCCATCTGGGTAGCCACTTCATCCGGTGCGCCCTTACGGAGCCGTCCGCCCTGGCTAACGTACTCGCCCTCGCTGTTTTCTCGAATCACCAGCATGTCGATGTCTTTGGCGCGCTCATCCGCCAGATACTGACGGGCACCGGGAAGCAGTCTGGCGGGCCGTTCGCAAACCCACTGATCAAATCCCTTGCGCATGTCCAGCAGGGGGGCCAGGGAGATGCTGTCTGGCAGCAGGTAACGGTCCGGGTCGTCGACCGGGCCGGGGTCGCCCAGGGCACCCAACAGAATCGCATCATAGGATTTTAATTGGTCCAGAGCATCAGCCGGCATGGATTCGCCGTTTTCTTCGTGCCAGGCATGGGATGGCCAGGGAAAGCGTGTCCACTCCATCGGCAAATCGTGTCGTTTGCGCAGGGTCTCCAGGCAGTGTACCGCCTCGGCAACCACTTCAGGACCGATGCCATCACCGGGGGTCACCGCAATTCGGGTTTTCTGGGCCATTCCGGATACTCCTTCCTGTTGCTGTGATCGTAGAGTCAGTCGTGTGATTCAGTGTAGTCATGTGCCATGGGGATTCCACACCATTTAATCCCTCGTTTGTTTTACCAGTTATGGATTGCTGGTTATAGTGCTGTGGTTGACTAATTTTACTGAGGATTTGCCTTGTTCTATCGCCTGATTACCGTCGTTGGCGGACTGTTGTTTGTCATCATCCTGTTCGCGCTGATCTGGTTCTTCTGCAAACAGTTCCTGCTTCGCCATGGCGTCAAGGAGCAGGTATCTGATCGCGCCACGGTGCTGGCCACCTGGACATTTGCTGGCGTCAGTGTGGGGCTGGTGTTTGCGGTGTTGGGTGCCTTTATTCTTGGCCCCTGGGCGTTCTACCGCACCTTGCGAGGGCACGACACTGAGGTGTCTGATGGGGCCGCGATCTGGTGGGGCTTCGGCATTGTTGTAGCGTCACTGGGTATTACCGCCGCCGGATTTCTTGGTTTCCTGAAACTGGTGGGGGCCTACTGAAGGTGGCGCTCACACGATGCTGGCCAACTGCTCCCGGAACCAGATGAGCGCTGGCTCCCTTTCATAGGCCTTGTGCCAGTATAGATGCACATCGATACCGGGTAGGTCCACCGGAGTGGTCAGAATATCGATGTCAGCCCGTTCCGCGATGATCCGCGCGTAGTTTTCCGGCATGGTCAGCAACAGGTCGGTTCCCTCAGCTACCCGGCAGGCGGCGTAGTAGTGCTGGCATCGCAGGCGAATGTTTCGCTGCACTCCGAACCGTGAAAGCTCAAAGTCCTCAATGCCGGGGCCCTCCGACCGGGACGAAACCAGTACATGCTTGGCTTCGAGATACTTGTCCAAGGTCAAGCCGCCGCCGGTAAGCGGGTGGCCCTTTCTCGCCAGCACCACCAACCTGTCGTGTCGCAATAGTTCATGGCCCGTCTGATTGCTGACCGGCAACAGCACATCCACCGCAAAATCCAATTTGCCCGCTGCTAGCTGGGTTTCCATATCCCGCCGGGGCACCCGCTGGCTGACAATCTCCAACTCAGGGTAGCTTTCCAGCCGGCCCATCAGTTTGGGCAGGAACGTCGACTCGAGGATGTCCCGCAAGGCCAGCGAATAGGTTTTGCGCTGATTGGCCGGGTCGAAGGCGTGGAACTGGTTCACCGCACTCTGTATCTGGGTCAACCCTGGGCGCATGGACTCCAGGAAACGACGGGCCAGGGGAGTGGGCACCATCTGGTTGCCCTGACGACTGAACAATGGGTCATCAAAATGCTCCCGCAGACGTGACAGGGAATGGCTGACCGCCGGCTGGGTGAGGTGGAGGGCCCGGGCGGCACGGGTCAGACTGCCCTCCCGGTAGATGGTGTCGAATACATGCAGCAGGTTCAGGTCCAGTCGATTCAGTGCCATAAGCATCTCCCCTTCGCGAATAAGCCAGTCTTATGATAGATGATAAGAATTATTCAGTCGCGTAATAGTGGATAGAAAACTAGACTGGCTCGATATCGGTCAAACCAAGAGGACATGGCAATGGATTTCAGTATTTCCGAGAAGGGCCAGGACTATCTCAAGCGCGTCAAAACTTTCATGCAGGAAGAAATCTTCCCGATTGAAGAGCAGTACCATAAGGAACTGATGGCGCAGGAAAACCGCTGGGTGGTGTTGCCCATCATCAAGGAACTGAAAGCAAAGGCCAAAGCACAGGGCCTGTGGAACATGTTCTTCCCGGATGAGAAATACGGGTGTGGGCTTCTCAACTCCGACTATGCCCTGATTGCCGAAGAAACTGGCCGCAGCTTCATTGCCCCGGAAATCTTCAACTGCAACGCGCCGGACACCGGCAACATGGAAGTGCTGATCCACTACGGCTCCGAAGAGCAGAAAGCCGAGTGGCTGCCCCGTCTGCAAAGCGGTGAAGTGCGCTCCGCTTTCTGTATGACAGAGCCGGCTGTGGCATCTTCAGACGCCACCAACATGGAAGCCACGGCCACTGTGGATGGCGACGAGGTTGTTCTCAACGGTCGCAAATGGTGGAGCACTGGCGTTGGCCACCCGGATTGCAAGGTTGCCATTTTCATGGGCCTGACTGATCCGGATGCCCACAAGCACCGCCGTCATTCCATGGTGTTGGTGCCGCTGGATACCCCTGGGGTCAAAATTGAGCGAATGCTGCCGGTGTTCGGCGCCTACGACGAGCCCTACGGTCACGGTGTTGTGTCCTTCGACAACGTGCGCCTGCCCAAGACTGCATTTATTGCGGGCCCCGGCCGTGGCTTCGAGATTGCCCAGGGCCGTCTTGGGCCGGGGCGTGTTCACCACTGTATGCGTGCCATCGGTGCGGCGGAGCGTACTCTGGAATTGATGATCAAAAGGGCGACCAGTCGTGAGGCGTTTGGTCGGCCGATCGCTAAACTGGGCGGTAATCCGGATGTCATTGCCAATGCCCGTATGGCGATTGAGCAGGCGCGACTGCTGACGCTGAAATGCGCCTGGGCATTGGATACCAAGGGTATCTCTGGAGCCTTGCAGGAAGTGTCCATGATTAAGGCGGTTATTCCGAAGATGCTTCAGCAGATTGTGGACGATACGATTCAGATTCACGGTGGTGCGGGTGTCAGCGACGATGATTTCCCGCTGACTCAGCTGTTCGCCTACGCTCGGGTTTTGCGCCTGGCTGATGGCCCTGATGAGGTTCACCGTGCGATGGTTGCTCGTCTGGAGCTGGCTAAATACCGGAACTGAAGCTTGGGTGCCTGGGGACGGAGGGAGGCTGTTTCAGAAACACGCTCCTTCGGCACATCCATGTGGCGCTTGGACTCCGCCATCCATGGCTCCGTACAGTTTCTGAAACAGCCCCCTCCGTCCCCTGCTAACTCAGGGAGTCGGCATGTGGGGCCATTGCGGGCTCTTGCACCGAAACTAAAAACGATAGAAAACAGCGGAAGACAACGATGACACAGCGAGTATTTATTACCGGCGGGGCCAGCGGCCTGGGCCGGGCTATTGCATTGCGGTATGCCAAAGAAGGCGCGAAGGTCTGTATTGGCGATATTAACCCCGAGCAGGGTATTGCCGTAGAGCAGGAGATCAACAACGCCGGTGGCGAAGGTTACTTTGTTGAGTGCGATGTGCGCCGGCTGACCGACCTTGAGAAGATCTGCGAGGACCTCACCGGCAAATGGGGTGGGGTAGACGTGGTGGTGAACAACGCTGGTGTCGCTTCCGCGGGCTCGATTGAAGACACCACCATGGCCGACTGGGAATGGATCATGGACATCAACGTGTTGGGTGTCGTTCGTGGCTGCAAGGCCTTTACCCCGCAGTTCAAGAAGCAGGGCTCCGGCGCGTTCGTGAACATCGCCTCCATGGCCGGGCTGATGCTCGCGCCGTTGATGAACAGCTACAATGTGTCCAAGGCCGGTGTCATCGCGCTCTCGGAAACCCTCAGCCAGGAGCTGCGAGACTCCGGTATACACGTTAGCTGCGTATGCCCGGCGTTTTTCCAGACCAACCTGACCAGCAGCATGCGGTCGGATATTCCGGGGATTCAGCAGAACGTCAACAAGCTGATGAAGCGTTCGACCATCACCGCCGAAAACGTGGCCGACGATATTGTCCGCTCGGTGGAAAAGAAGGATTTCTGGGTGCTGCCACACGCCAAAGAGCGCCGTATGTGGGTTCTAAAGCGCCACGCGCCCAAGGCGTTTGACTGGTTGATGCATCAGGAAAGCAAACGTTGGATGAAGAAAATGGGCGGCAAGGCTTAAGTCATCATTTAACACAGAATCAGGAAGTAAGGGAGAGCCGAATGACCCAGATCGACCAGGCTGTTGATATCCGCGAAGGCGAAGAGCTGGATATTGCGGCCGTTGACCGCTTCATGAAGCAGGCCATCCCGGACCTGGAAGGCGCGCCTGCGATCAAACAGTATCCTGGTGGCGCATCCAATCTGACGTACCAGGTGGACTATGGCGATCGTTCTTACGTGTTGCGCCGCCCGCCGTTTGGCCATATTGCCAAGTCTGCCCACGACATGCTGCGGGAAGCCAAGGTGATGCGGGCTCTCAAGCCCGAATTCCCGTATGTTCCGAACATTGTCGCCATCTGCGACGACCACGACATTCTGGGCTGCGATTTTTACATCATGGAGCGCCTGAAAGGCATCATCCTGCGCCAGGATTTCCCCAAGGACTTTGAGCTCAGTGAGGCGGATACTCGCAAGCTGTGCCTGAATGTGATCGACAAACTGGTGGACCTGCACAATGTCGATGCCAAGGCCACCGGCCTCGATAAGTTGGGTAAGGGCGCCGGTTATGTGCAGCGCCAGATTGGCGGCTGGAGTGACCGTTTCCGCAAGGCGAAGACGGATGACGTGGGTGACTTTGAAGCGGTGATGGGCTGGCTGAATGACAAGATGCCGGACGACGTTGCCCAGGTGGTCATCCACAACGACTACCGCTTCGACAATGTGGTGCTCAATCAGGACAACCCGTTCGAGGTGATTGGTGTTCTGGACTGGGAAATGGCGACCATCGGCGACCCGCTGATGGACCTCGGCAACAGCCTGGCCTACTGGATTGAGGCCGATGACGAAGGCCCGTTCCAGATGCTGCGGCGTCAGCCGACCCACCAGCCGGGCATGCTGACCCGCAAGGAAGTGGTCGCTTACTATGCGGAGAAATCCGGCCGCAAGATCGACAACTTCGATTTCTACGAGATCTATGGTCTGTTCCGGCTGGCGGTGATTGTCCAGCAGATCTATTACCGTTTTTACCACGGCCAGACCAAAGACAAGCGATTCGCCGCCTTTGGCCATGCCGCGAACTACCTGGAAAAACGCTGTCAGCGACTGATCGAGGCGAGTGACCTGTAATGGCAACGATCTATCTGATTCGCCACGGGCAGGCCAGTTTCGGCAAGGAAAACTATGACCAGCTTTCTCCTCGTGGTTGGGAGCAGGGGCGTGTCCTCGGCCGGTGGCTTGCGGGCAAGGTGACGCCCAACGCGGTCTTCGGCGGCAACATGGAGCGCCATAGGGAAACGGTAGAGGCGATCGCCAGTGGTTACGGTGATGCACTGCCAGACATGCAGGCGGTGGATGGCTTCAACGAGTTTGATCATACCCAGGTGGTGGAGCGTTTGCGCCCCGAGTGGCAAGACCGCGAACGCATGGCGCGTGATCTGGCCGCCTTCCCCAAGCCGGCAAGGGCGTTCCAGCAGGTGTTCGAGGAAGCCATGCAGCGCTGGGTCAGTGGCGGACACGATCACGAATACACCGAAAGTTGGCAAGCGTTCCGTCAACGGGTGATTACGTCGCTGGAGCAACTGATTGAGTATGCCGACGGTGGCGAGACCCTGGTATCCACATCCGGCGGCCCGATTGCCGTGATCGCCCAGCACCTGCTGGAACTGAGTGATCGCAAGGCCCTGGATATGAATTCCGTGATTGCCAATACCAGTGTTACCCGGGTTCTGCATTCCGGGGCCCGGCGCAGCCTGGCGGTGTTCAACAATTACAGTCACCTGGAAGCCGAAGATCCCTCCCTGGTGACCTTCCGATAACGAACTGAGGTGAAGAATGAGTAAGCAAGACCTGTTTGATCTGAGTGGGAAAGTGGCCCTGATCACCGGCGCCAGCCGTGGCATCGGCGAGAGCATCGCCCGCACCCTGGCAAACTACGGCGCCCATGTGATTGTCAGCAGCCGCAAGATTGACGGTTGCGAGGCGGTTGCCAGTAGCATCCGCGAAGCCGGGGGCAGCGCCGAAGCCTATGCCTGCCACATTGGCGAAATGGATCAGATTGAAGACATCTGGCAGCACATCGAATCGAAACACGGCAAGCTGGATGTTCTGGTGAACAACGCTGCAGCCAACCCCTATTTCGGTCCCATCGAAGACACGGATCTGGGCGCCTACCACAAGACGGTGGACGTGAACATTCGCGGCTATTTCTTCATGTGTGCCCGCGGCGCACAGATCATGAAGAAGAATGGCGGTGGGTCCATTATCAACGTGGCCTCGGTCAATGGTGTTAACCCTGGCCATTTCCAGGGTATCTATTCCGTCACCAAAGCAGCGGTGATATCCATGACAAAGTCCTTCGCCATGGAACTGGGGCAGCAGAAGGTTCGGGTAAACGCCCTGCTGCCGGGGCTGACCGACACCAAGTTCGCCAGTGCGCTGACCAGCAACGAAGCCATCAAGAAGCAGGCGATGGCCCACATCCCCATGAAGCGGGTGGCAGACCCGGACGAAATGGCCGGCACGGTCCTTTACCTGGCGTCGGGTGCTTCCAGCTATACCACAGGCACCTGCATTAACGTGGACGGCGGTTACCTGACGATCTGAGCCGGGCGTCCTGACGTTAGCCGTTAAGGCTTCCGGTACCCTCGCTGGTGCAGGCGAGGGTATCGAAATCGCCCTGCATGGTTGCCGCCTGTTCCAGCAAGTGGTCAAGGTGGCGCTGGTCGGCCTGCTGCAGTAAATCGGTCATCAGGCCCGCCATGGCTGCCCGGCTTTCCGACATCATCCGCTGGTATCGTTCCCCCCGAACTTCCTCGTAGTTGCTCATTAGATAATGGACTCGATCTGAAAAATCGTCGCTGTCTCGCGTTGCCAGGGCATCGATTAACGCCTGTTGCCAATTCCGACGCCCCTCCAGCCAGATTTCAGTCTGCTTGCCCCGGCCTTCCGACCAGGCGTTGACCGTGTCACGCTGTCGCTCGTTGAGGGACCCCAGCCAGCGTTCAACCCGTTCCATCGTGCGCTCGGCCCGGGCTTCCCGGGTTTGTTCCGGGTTGTCCGCCAGGAACTCGTCTTCCAGCTCTTTTTGGCTCTCTTCCATATTGCTGGCCAACTGTTGAACCTGTTCATCGCTGAGGCTTGATAACAGGCGTGTGGCTGCCGGCCTTGCGCGCTCCATGAGTGGGGGGAAAAAGGAAAGCAGCTGTTCCTGGTGGTGGGTAACGGTGGATTGACTCAGGTTGCCAGAGCGAACATCGCTTTTTAACTGGGCAAGCCACTCGGAATAGCGTGGCAATTCAGTGGCGCAATGCCATTGGCGGAGGCCACGGATGTCCTGTTCAAGCCGGGATTCCTGTTCGGCGGTCATGGGTATGTAGTCGTCCACCCACCATACGATGCCCCAGTCCGCATAGCGATATGCCATCTTGGTGGAGCTGCAGCCGGCGAGGAGTACGAGGCCCAGCAGCGCAATGGAAATAATCCGAATCATGATCGGTCCTCGGGAAAAGCGGGTAACCTGATCCAAAAACGATGAGTGACGTATAACACCTCAGAATCAGGTTGAAGCGTTGATTCTTTGCATCTTTTGAAAAAACTTGCCCCGGTTAAACCGGGGCTTTTTTATGGGTAAGTGGCAACGGGGTGATCAATTCTCCCGCGCTTTGATATTGCCCTCTTCGTCGGAGATGACAATCTCTACCCGGCGATTTTGCTGCCTTCCGCCAGAGGTGTCATTGCTGGCAACGGGGAACTGCTCACCAAACCCTTTTGTCTCAACGCGGCTTCTGCTGATGCCCATATCGACAAGGGTATCGCGAACGGCTTCCGCACGACGCTCGGACAGCCCCTGATTGTAGGAGGCCTCACCGGTGCTATCGGTGTAGCCTTCCACCCGCACACGCCGGTTTTCATACTCGGCCATGAACTCGGCCAGTCGCCTGACAGTGGCTTCACCGGAAGACTTCAGTTCGGCCTTGTTGAGATCGAACAGCACATCTCCGAGGGTCAACACCATTCCCCGGTCGGTTTGCTCTGCCTGCATGGCTTCCATTTGCAGGCGAAGCTCTTTGGCTTCCCGCCTGGCCTGTGCCGCTTCGTCAGCGCGCATCTGCAGTTCCAGCTCCTTGCGACGCGCTTCCGCGGAATCAATCTGCTCCTGCAGCTCTGCGCGCTCTCCCTGCTCACCGGCTATTTGTGCATGCCGGTTGGCAAGATAAGCCGCGTGTTCAATCTCGGTAACGTCCGCACCGTCCGCGAGCAGAGTTTCAGCACGGGACAATTGCTCCCTTGCGTTCCTCAACTGGCGATCACCACTGCGGGCTACGTTCGGGTCGTTGCGGATTTCCTCATAGGCGGCCCGTGCTTCATCGACCTTTGCGTTATCCTGGGGCGTGCTGGCGCAGCCTGCCACGAGGACAGAAACGCTTACTGCCATACCCAAAGTCATGTTGCGCTTATTCATAACCATCTCCCGTTTCCGATGAGGCCTTTACTGGCGTTCGTCGATTCGCTTGCGAAGAGACTCAATATTGCGATTGACCTCATCAACCGCTTGTCTTGCTTTCGCGGTTTCCGAGCGAGCGCCGGCCAGTTGCGCATCCACGGCTGCCTTTTCGAGTAAGCGGCTTGCCTCAAGGTATTGTTCGCGATTGATCAATTCCTCGGCATCCGCAACCCGGTTCTGAGCCTGATTCAAGAGTACGGGTTCAAAATCCCTGGCATCGGACGACACCGCCTGCTGAATGGCAGACTCGGCGGACCGGAGTTCACCATCCGGTCGCTCAACCGAACTGGCGCAGCCTCCGGCAATGACAGCGATGCTGATTACACCTGCAGCACCTAACATCGAAGTATGCTTGCTCATGCACAATCTCCTTCCAGTGAGGAACGGGGCGATATAGCCCCGTCCAGACTCTTGTTGGTACTTGTCTTTGGCGACACCCCTGAAGGCTCCGCCATTTAAGCACCTAGTGCTACTGCTACGCTTAAGATTAGCAGCGGGATCTGATTACGGCATGAAGGTATGGAAATAAACTTGGTAGGGAGAGGCGTCGCTACAACGGATCTGTTGCCGAATGCGCCACAAAAGGTTGCGGGTGCGGGGGGTGGGCTTTGGGCCGGTAAATGACAGAACGGTAACCACCGAAACCCGGCAGCTACCGCTTATTGGTTTGGTTCAGCGTATTTTTGTGCCGCTGGATTGGGCCCTGGAGAGGGTGGTTCCGGTGGGCGGACGGTAGTGAAGGGAGTAGATAATCCGGTCCAGCACGGCCTGACCATTCCAGGCAGGGTCGTTGTTGACCATGCCGACAATGGCCCAGGTGGTGTCGGTGTCGTCGCGGGTGAAGCCTGCAATGGAGCGCACGTTCTCAAGGTAACCTGTCTTGATGCGCCCTTTGCCGTCCAGGCCGGAATTCCGCAGCCGTCTGGCCATGGTGCCATCCATCGCGATCAACGGCATGGAGGCCATCAGGTCCGAAGCGAAAGGGCTGTTCCAGGCGTGCTGTAGAATCTGCGCACCCTGGCGCGCTGTAATACGGCCCTCGCGTGTCAGACCCGCACCGTTTTCGATCACCAGGCCAGCGGTATTGACGCCTTTTTCCTGTAGCCACTCGTTAACGACGCGAATACCGGCCACACGATCGTCTTCTTCATCTTCCAGGCGATTCTCGGCACCAATGGTAAGGAGCAACTGGCGAGCCATCACGTTGCTGCTCCACTTGTTGATGTCCCTAACCATCGTTACCAGATCCGGAGACGTGGTCCTCAGCAACAGGCGGGCATCATCCGGCGTTTTGGCCAGCAGGCTCTTGCCGTTGATGTCGATGCCCATGTCTGAAAGCAGTGAACGTATCATGGATGCGGTGTACTGTTCGTGAGGCAGAAGCGACAGATAGGCCGTGGTGCGGCAGCCCTGCGGTAATTCGCCTGACACCCGAACGGTGACCCGGTGGTCCTCGTGGAAAAATGGCTCCCAGGTAAAATGACGGCGAGCGGGGCAGGGGGCTTCCGCAGTAGCGATCACCCGATTGTCGATCACCACGTCGTTCAGCGAAGGCGCGCTCCAGGCCTGTGTTCCGCGTTCATCCGCGCGAACCTGAAAGTGAATCAGGTTGAGATTGCTCAGGTACGGCGACGGCTTTACCAGAAACGGAGCGTGGGGGTTGTCACCGTTGTCGTCGAAAACGGGTTGCTCGTCTGCGATGCGGAACACATCACCGTCCAGCACCAGATTGCCATTGATGGCACTGATACCCATCCCGCGAAGCTCGTTCAGGGTGCTCCAGAGCCGTTCAATGGTCAGCTTGGGATCACCCCCCATGTCAACGTAGAAATTGCCGTTGAGAGTGTCGCCCACAAGCTCGCCATCGGTGTAGAAGCTGGTGTCCCAATGATAGGTGGGCCCCAGGATTTCCAGCGCCGCATAGGTGGTGACCAGCTTCATGATAGAGCCGGGGCTCATCAAGGCATCTGCATTGATGTACTGCTCGATGCCCGGCCCGTTCATGGGGATGGCCGCGAGGCTCAGCGCCTGTTCGTCGTTCAGGGATTCGGTGGCGTAATCCCGCACCTGATTGCTCCAGGTCTTATTGGTGCCACCAGCTTCGGCTGACTCCGAGGCAAAAACACAGGCGGACCCGACTGCCAGCACTGCAGTCATGGTGGAGACCACCATGCCACGGGCCACCCGACCATGCTGGCGGATAGTTCCATTACGGGACGTGTTCGGGTGGCGTCGTGCCTTCAGCAACATGGTGTGGCGCTCATTGATTCCAGGTGCATTAACAATAGCTCATATTCTAAGCGTGTACTATGTGGAAAGGCTCTACATGACGTTAAAAAATGCCAGTAGGGGCGTTGTTTATATTGCGTTTTTGTTAACGGATGTAAGCGCCTATGCTAATCAACTGGTTAGCATTTGTACAACCTCTTGATTAGTATGATGGAAACAGAAAATGGAGTGAGTATGGCGCACGAACTGACTCGGCGGCGATTTCTGGCTGCCATGGCCGCGGCAGGTCTTTCATGTCGGATGCCTGCGCTGATGGCTGCTCCGAAGGGGGATGTGATGACGAATCCCATTCCTTCCTCCGGCGAACGGGTGCCTGCCGTGGGCATGGGTACCTGGCGTACCTTCAATGTCGGCGGTGACCAGTACCTGATTGATCAGCGTACCGAGGTACTGAAAACCTTTTTCGATCTCGGTGGCACCCTGGTGGACTGCTCACCCATGTACGGCTCGGCGGCAGAGGTGATGGGCGAGGCGTTGGACACCCTCAATGCCCGTGAAAAACTGTTTTCCGCCACCAAGATCTGGACCGGAGACGGCGATGCAACCCGGCAACAGGACCGGGAATCCCGCAGGAAGTGGGGTATAGAGCGTTTTGACCTGCAGCAGGTACACAACCTGGTGGCCTGGCAGCAACACCTGGCAACCTTACAGCAAATGAAAGCCGATGGTGACGTGCGCTATATCGGCATCACCACCTCCCATGGCCGCAGGCACGGAGACTTTGCACGCATCATGGAGACGGAACCGCTGGACTTTGTGCAGCTGACCTACAATGTGCTGGACAGGGAGGCGGAAGACCGACTGCTGCCTTTGGCGAGGGAACGCGGGATCGCCGTGATTGCGAACCGGCCTTTCCAGGGCGGGCGACTGTTCCGGCGCTTCCAGTCCGAAGCACTGCCGCCCTGGGCCGATGAGGTGGGCTGCCGCAACTGGGCGGAGTTTTTCCTGAAGTACATCCTTTCCCACCCGGCGGTTACCTGTGCCATTCCGGCCACCACCAGCGTTGAGCATATGAAAGAGAACATGGGCGCCCTATACGGTGCTTTGCCGGATGAGAAACAACGGCGCCGAATGGCGGCCTATGTCGCAGGGCTGTGATGGGGACCACCTGGCTCAGCTATTCCCTGTCGGATTTCCTGATGTTCGGGCCGGAGGTGTTTCTTCGGCTCTTTGTTCGCATCAACCAGGATCTCTGGCCATGGCAGGGTGTTGCGGTGGTGATGGTGATCGCGATTGGCGCCTTACTGGTACGTGGGGACGCGATGGCGAGGCGCAGTGCACTGCTGCTGGTGGCCGCGGCGTGGCTATGGAGCGGGGCCGGCTTCCTGATGCATTACTACGGGCCGATCAATCTGCCGGCAATCTGGTTCGGCTGGGCCTTTGTCCTGCAGGGTGCCTTACTGACGGTGGCGGGGCTGTTCTGGCCCTGGAATGCGGCAACGAACCGGCCGATATGGTCTCGCTGGCTGATGGGCATCGGCTGGATCGCATTGATGGGGCTGTCGCCTCTCCTCGCAGTCGCTCAAACCGGCAATGGTCAGGCAGCAGCGCTGTTCGCCGTTACGCCGGACGTCACCGCGTTGGGCGCGGTGCCCTGCATGCTGCTGTTTCCCCGCCGGGTGCGGTGGTTGTTTCTACTATTACCACTGATATGGTCACTGTTCAGCATGGCGACCCTTTGGACATTAGGCACCTGGGTGCTGGCGGTCATTCCGGGTACCACGCTGGTGTTGGCGGCGATGGCCTGCTTCGTCAGTCCCAGGCAGGCGCGAAATCCGGATTAGCGATCCGATCACCACGGTCCAGGCCGTCAATTTCCGCAATTTCATCCTCGCTGAGCGTGATGTTCAGCGCGTCGAGGTTGGACTTCTGGTGCTTGGGCCGGGTTGACGACGGAATCGGTACCACGCCTCGGGAGGCCACCCAGGCAATGGCAATCTGCGCAGCAGACGCATTGTGTTCGCGGCCAATGCGAGCCAGGGTTTCATCGTCCATTACCTTGCCCACCGCCAGCGGCATGTAACCGGTTACGGTAATGCCCAGCTTCTGGGCATGCTCCACCACCTTGCGGTTGGCGAGAAACGGATGCACTTCCACCTGGTTGGTGAAAATCGCCGTGTCACCCAGTATTTCCTTGGCCTTGTCCATTTGCGCGCAGGTGAAGTTGGACAGCCCAATGTGGGTGGTTAGCCCTTCGCGTTGCGCGTCGCGCAGTGCACCCAGGTATTCCTCCATGGGGATGGCGTCGCCCGGCGATGGCCAATGAATCAGTGTGAGGTCGACATGGTCGGTCTTCAGTCGCGACAGGCTGTCGTGCAGGCTGTTGATCAGGTCGCTGTGCTGGAGCTGGTCGTGCCACACCTTTGTCGTCAGGAAAATCTCCCGTCGTGGAATACCGCTTGAGGTAATGCCATCGCCTACTTCAGCCTCATTCCCGTACATCTGGGCGGTATCGATATGCCGGTAGCCAAGGGAAAGGGCACTCTTCACGGCGTCTCGTGCATCGTTGCCCTTCAGGCGGAATGTACCCATACCGATGTTCGGAAGTGTGCTGAATGCCATAGTGTCCTCCTTCGTGAACGCTGTGACTTATATGTGGTGCCCGCCCGCTGGTTCTTCAAGTGGCGGGTGGTTATCATACCGGCCTTCGGAACCCGCAAGCGAAACCATGGTTGAGGTCACGTTATGCTGACAGGGCAATGCCTGTGCGGCGATATAAAACTTGAATACGACGGCCCGTTGGGGCCGATTGCCCTGTGCCACTGTAGCCAGTGCCGCCGGGCTCACGGCAGCGCATTTTCCGCCAGTGCGCCGATCCAGAAAATCCATGCCCGTTTTACGGCGGGTGAGGATCTGATCCGTGAATACGAATCCCGGCCGGGAAAGTACCGTGGGTTCTGCCCCAGGTGCGGTAGCCAGTTATACAGCCGCGTGGATGCCATCCCCGGTATACTGCGCCTGCGGGTGGGCGTGATCAATGAGCCCCTGGAAAAGGGGCCGGCATCACACGTTTATGTGGGCTCCAAGTCGGACTGGTTCACCATCACCGACGATACCCCGCAGTTTGAGAAAACCGAGAGAACCAACGATCCTCACTGACGCGTCGTTGCTTTCTTCGTCGAACTATTCTGCTGGAACTATCCGGTAGACCTTGCCGTTGTCCGCGTCCGTCAACAGCCACAATGCACCGTCGGGCCCCATTCGCACATCACGGATGCGTTCACCCAGGTCTTCGAGAAGATCTTCTTCTTCCCTGACCGTGCCGTTCTCAATGCTCAGGCGCACCAGCTTCTGCATTTTCAGGGCGCCCACAAACAGATCTCCCCGCCACTCCGGGAATTCGTCACCGGTATAGAATGCCATGCCCGAGGGGGCAATGGACGGGTCCCAATAGTGCAGCGGGTCGGTCACGCCCTTCATGGTGGTTTTGCTGGTAATGGGCACCCCGGAGTAGTCGATGCCATAGGTGACGTCTGGCCAGCCGTAGTTGTTACCCGCACGGATGATATTGATCTCGTCGCCACCCCTGGGGCCGTGCTCATGGCTCCAGATGTCGCCTGTTTGCGGGTGAACGGTCATGCCCTGAATGTTGCGGTTGCCGTAGGTGAAGAAGGTGTCATTCACTGACGGGTCGTCGACAAACGGATTGCCCGGCGCGGGGGCGCCGTCAACGGTCAGGCGGTGAACGCCGCCGGCATCGTCATCGGTGGCCTGGGCACGATCCATTTCACCCCGGTCGCCCACCGCGACGTACAGATTGCCATCGCGATCAAATTCCATGCGGCCCGCGAAATGACGGCTGGTGTTGCCTCGGGGGAGGGCCTCGAAAATCACTTCAACCTCTGACAGCCGGTCGCCGTCCAACGTTGCACGAGCCACTCTGGTCGTCAGCCCGTCGCGGCTGATCTTATGGGCGTAACTCAGGAACAGAGTGCGATTGTTTTCGAAGTCCGGATGCAGGATTACATCCAGCAGGCCACCCTGGCCGGAGACCACCAGCTCGGGAACACCGGCAATTGGCTTGTCCTGCAATTCACCATTCTCGATTCGGCGTAGCCGGCCTTCGCGCTCGGTCACCAACTGTGAACCATCGGGGAGAAAGGCGAGGCTCCAGGGATGTTCCAGGCCTTCCGCGACCGTATCCAGACGAAAGTCGGCTTTGTCTGAGCTGAACGTTTGCCCGAAGGCTGGCCCGGCCGCTGCCAGCCCAGCCAACGCCAGTAGAGTCGCGATGTTGCCGAGTCGATTCATAGAATGATCTCCGTGCCAGGTTATTCCTGCATCGATAAAGTCTAGCATTTGATACGAACGGAATGGCCGGCAGTATCAGGCGATAACATTACGACTAGGCATTACGACCCTGACGTCACCAAAAACATTAATGAGAACTATTAACATTTGGGCGAGTATCATGTACTGTTACTTCAATATCAACGGGAACCATCCATACCCATGGACACAAGGAGACGTACAATGACCCCGGAAGAGGAAGCGATTGAAGGGCTGAAACTGGCCGCCGGCGCCGGTGTGTTTGTTCTGATCATAGCCAGCCTCCTGGTGCTCTGGTGACACGTCCCGTCGGTCACGCTTTACCGTGCCGGCTTAGCCCCCACAAGAAGTAGACGCCACCAACCAGCGCAGCCAGCAAGCCCGCCGGTAACTGGTTGGGGAAGACCACAATGCGCGACAGGTAGTCCGCCAGGGCCAACAGAAGGCCACCCACCAACCCGGCCACGATCAATTGCCTGCCAACGGTTTGCTGCCCCAGTACCCGTGCCAGGTGCGGTGCAATGAGCCCTACGAAACTCAGAGGGCCAATCACCACCGTAGCCGATGCAGTCAGTACCGCGGCAAGCAGCAGCAGTAGCAGGCGGGCTTTAGTGACCGGAAGCCCGAGGGACGATGCCGAAGTATCTCCCAGAGGCAAGAGCGTCAGGGGCCTTACGATCAGCGCCAAAACGCCGCAGATAAGAAGGATGAATCCCAGCAGCCCAAACGCTTCGGTTTCGGAAACCAGCCAGGTGGAACCGTACATCCAGTTCAGCAGTTGTGACGCGACGGTGCCGCCGGAGGCCATGACCAATCTCAGCCCCGCATCCATGAATACATACAGGGCCAGGCCGCCCAGCAGCAGTTGGTTACCGGCGAATCGATGTTTTCGGGCCAGGAGAATCAATAACCCGAGTGCGCCGGCCGCGCCGAGCGTCGCAGCGCCAAGCTGCCCGGCCCGGCCTACATCCGCGCCGGTGAGCACGATAAGAACCATGGCCAGCGCGGCGCCGCCGCTGATACCCAACATCTCCGGGCTCCCCATTGGATTACCTGTCATCCGCTGAATCAGCGTGCCGGCGAGACCCAATGCGACCCCTGCCAGCATGGCGGCCAACAGGCGCGGGCCGCGCCACACCCAGGCATTGTCCCATTGGGTGACAGGTGTCCAGTTCCAGCCATCCAGGCCCGGGGACCAACCCATGGAAACGACAACGGTCAGTGCGATCAGCCCGGTCACGATACCACTGACCAGCAACGGCGCGCGCCGCCTGGGCTGGAAGCCCGCAAGGTTGGATTCCTGCCCGGGCATGTGATGGGTGTTTCTGAAACCCTGTAACGCCAGCAGGATGATGGGGCCGCCAATGAGGGCCGTGGTGGTTCCCGTCGGCACCAGGGAGCCATCACCCCAGGTAGATGCCCAATGCGCCAGAGTATCCGCCAGCAGCAATAGCCCGCCGCCCATGAGCGTGCTCCACAGGATGCGACTGGCTAATGTACGCGCGCCCAGCAGGCGTGCCAGTACCGGCGCTGCCAGCCCCACAAAGGCCACGACGCCCACCCGGCTGACAACCGTTGCCGTCATCAGTACCACCAGGAACAGAGCCAGTGCCCGAATAAGCCCGACCCTGGCACCCAGTGAACTGGCGGACGACTGCCCCAGTTGCAGCACCTGCAACGGGCGCATCAGCAGCAATATCAGCACCGAGATGATCAGCACGCGGGGCCACAGCTCCATGAACGGCCCCCAATTGTTCTGTACCAGGGAGCCGGCGCCCCAGATGAAAAGATTGCCCAGCCACTCACCCTTGAGCAGCAGAAATGCCATGTTGAGGGCGCCCAGGAAGAAGGTGATGACAAGGCCGGCAAGGATCACCGTCACGGGTGAAAAACCAAGCCGCCACGTCAGGGCGATGACCATGCCGATGGCGATGAGGCCACCTGCAATGGCCACCAGATCCGGGCTGAAGGCCAGTAACCCGGGCGCGAACAGCGTGGCAACGGTCACCCCGAATTGGCCACCCGCTTCCACACCGAGGGTGGTAGGCGAAGCCAGTGGGTTGCCCAGCACCTGTTGGGTAACCGCCCCGGCCAGACCCAGGCCGCAGCCAATCAGAATGGCGATGGATACACGTGGCGCCCAGCTGAAGTGAGCCAGAACCGATGAATAGTCGTCCGGATTGAAGGCCCAGAACGCTGACACCACAGCGCCGGCATCCAACTGGTTGAGCCAGGGAGCGGCGCTGGCAAGTAACGCGCCCAGCAAGAGGAGTGTGGCGGCGATGGGCAGCCTGGCGGGCATATCAGGCCGGGAAGCAGGCATGCCGGAGGTGCTAGCGTACATTGTCAGAGCCCCCGGCCAGCAGGCTGTCTGTCAGCATGGTGGCCAGCCGTTTCACCGGAAAAACCCCGCCAAACGGCCAGATGGCGTCGATCTCGTAAACCTGATGGCGGTTGACCGCTGGCAGGTACGTCCAGAACGGGCTGGCGGCCAGGGTGTCTGCAAGCCCGGGGGCGGTGGGCGCAATCACCACAATACGGCTGTCTTCATAAGGGGCTATGGATTCCAGGCCCACCACCGAGAAGCCCCAGAAGTTGCCTTGCCGGGGCCAGGCGTTTTCCAGCCCGAGGGCATTCAGGGCACTCTGGTAAAGGCCGTTGGGGGCATAAATACGCACGTGGCGGGCGTCCATGAAATTAACCAGTGCAACCGGCCGGTCTGTCAGTCCCGCCGCTTCCAGCCGGCGGCGTTGCGTTTCCAGAGTGGTGTCAATATCCGCCAGAATCGATTCGGCGCGAGCCTCGCGGCCCAGCATCTCGCCGAGGGTGGTCAGCATGTCACTGGCTTTCTCGAAGGGTTGACTGCCCTCTTTGTACACACTGATAACGTAAGTGGGGGCGATACGCTCCAGCAGTTTTGCGGCGGGCGCCATTTCGGCACTGGTAACAATCAGATCCGGTTTGAGTTCGGCAATGGCTTCGAGGCTGGGGGCGACGCGGGTGCCGATGTTGGCAACCTCCTCTGGAAGCTGCGGCTCATTCACCCACACGTCATAGCCATCGCGGTCAGCGACGCCCACGGGCGTCACGCCCAGCAACAGCAAGGCTTCTGTGGCGGCCCAGTTGAGGGCAACAATCCGCTCAGGTTGCTCGTCCAGGGTGAGGGTGCCGCCTTCATGCTGCCAGGTGCCGGCGCTGGCGGGCAGCGACAGAGCACCAATGAACACCATGGCAATCAGGGTTTTAGCCACACGCTCAGTGCACATACGAGACCCACTGGCCCGGCGCCCGCTCCATCACCCCCATTGGTACGCCGTAAATGGATTCCAGGATTCCCGAGTCCATGATGTCGCGTGGGCTGCCATCTGCAATCAACCGGCCGCCTTTGAGGGCCACCAAGCGGTCGCAGAAGCGGGCGGCCAGGTCGACATCGTGCAGTACCACAATCACCGTCAGTTCCCGTTCTTCGGCCAGGCGGTGCACCAGGCGCAGGGTTTCCACCTGGTGTTTGACGTCCAGGGCGGAAATCGGCTCGTCCAGCAGCAGGCAGCGAGTTTGTTGCGCCAGCAGCATGGCAATCCAGGCGCGCTGGCGTTCGCCGCCGGAGAGCGTGTCCACAGAGCGGTGCTGGAAGTGGTCGAGCCCGGTATCGTGTATGGCCTGGTCGATGAACTGGTGGTCTTCGCCGGTATAGCGGCCTAAAGGCCCGCGCCAGGGATAACGCCCCAGGGCAACCAGTTCCCGTACGGTGAGGCCGTCTGTGCCCGGTGGATGTTGGGGGAGGTAACCGACCGTACGGGCGAATTCCCGCGCGCCGGTGGTCCGGAATGAGCTGCCAAGAAGGCTTGCATTGCCCGAAGAAGGCGACATCTGGCGGGCCAGCACTTTCAATAACGTGGACTTGCCGGAGCCATTGTGACCGAGCAGGGCAGTGACCTCGCCTTCACGAAACTCGATGTTGATGTTGTCAAGGATGGCAGCGTCACCAATGTGCACGCCCAGGCTGGATACTTCAAAGAACGCAGACATGCAGGCTCCCGTGGATCTGAGGGCCTGCAGAATAATCTAAATGCGAATTACTATCAATGTATGCCTGGCAATGTATGGCGTGCTGTCAGGCCTGACCGGTCTGTACGCGCCATTGTGCGGAATAGGGGCCGTTGTTCTCCAGCAGTTCCTCATGGCGGCCGGATTCCAGAATGCGCCCGCCGGCTACCACGGCAATGGTATCGGCATCCACAATGGTGGACAGCCGATGCGCGATCATGATCACGGTGCGATTGTGCCCAATCCGCTTCAGGGAGCGCTGGATGGCCGCCTCGGTTTCGTTGTCCACGGCACTCGTGGCTTCGTCGAGCACCAGAATGGGCGGGTCTTTCAGCAGTGCGCGGGCCAGTGAAAGGCGCTGGCGCTGGCCACCGGAAAGCCGAACTCCTCGTTCACCCACGGCGGTGGCAAGCCCTTCGGGCAGTGCCTCGATGAATGACCAGGCCTCCGCCGTCCTGGCCGCTTCGATAATCTGTTCGTCACTCGCGCCGGGGGAGCCGTAGGCGAGATTGTCACGAATGCTGCCCTCAAACAGGTATACGTCCTGGCTGACCAGGCCGATGGCCTCCCGCAGGGACTTCAGGCTGACGGACTGGATGGGCTGGCCGTCGATGCGGATCTGGCCGCCCGTGGGGTCGTAGAAACGCAACAACAGCTTGATCAGTGTGGACTTACCGGAACCGGTCGCCCCGACCAGCGCCAGGGTATTGCCGGCTGGTACCGCTACCGAAATGTCGTCGATACCGGCACCGCTGGACGGGTAGTGGAAGCTCACGCCCTCGAAGGTGACTTCGCCCTTCACCGGCTGTTCCAGCGTTTTGCCGGATTCATCCCGAACGTGAACCGGCTCAGCCAGCAGGTCCAGGATGCGGCGGGTGCTGGCCATGGCCCGTTCAAACAGGTCGATTACTTCCGCAAGGCCGGTCAGAGGCCACAGCAAACGTTGGGTCAGGAACACCAGCACGCCGTAAGCACCGACGTTCAGAGAGCCTTCCAGGGCCATCATGCCGCCAACAGTAAAGGTGGCCAGGAAACCCGCCAGGATCGCCATGCGGATCACCGGAATAAACGCGGAGCTGATGCGAATAGCCCGGCGGTTTGCGTCCACATAGGCTTCACTGCTGGCTTTCAGCCGCTCCGCTTCCCGGTTTTCGGCTGTGAAACTCTTGATGGTGGCAATGCCGCCCAGGTTGTTGGCCAACCGGCTCGACAGGTCACCGACCTTCTCGCGCACGTCGGCGTACAGCGGGCCAGCCTTGCGCTGGAAGTAGAACGCGCCCCAGATAATCAGCGGAATGGGAGTAAACGCCAGCAGGGCAATGAGCGGTGACAATACGAAAAACACAGCGCCTACGGCAACGACCGTCACCACCACCTGAATCATGGCGTTGGCGCCGCCATCCAGGAAACGCTCCAACTGGTTGACGTCGTCGTTCATGGTGGCGACCAGTTGCCCGGAGCTGCGGGCTTCAAAGAAGCTCATGTCCAGCTTCTGGGCATGCTCGTAGGCGTCTTGCCGCAGGTCGGACTGCAGGCGTTGGGCCAGGTTGCGCCAGAGGATCTGGAACAGGTACTCGAATATCGATTCGCCGGCCCAGATAAAGAAGGTCAGCACAGCCAGGATGGTGATCTGCTCCTGAGCGGTCTCAAAGCCCAGGCCCGCCACAAAGCTTTCTTCCTTGTTTACCACCACGTCGATGGCGATACCAATCAGGATCTCCGGTGCGATATCGAACAGCTTGTTGATGATGGAGCAAGTGGTGGCGGCAATGATCTGGCGACGATAGCCGCGAGCGTATTTCAGCAGTCGGCCCAGGGCGGCAAAGCTGCTGGTGGTGTGGGGGGAAGACTCTGTCATGGTTCGCTCCGCTTGCGCCAGAAAGCGGCAAGGGTAGCGGATTTGTCGAGAATTTAAAATGGAATCATTATCACCTACTGGCGTTCTGTTGCAGCCAGCGGTCAAGCTTGTCGGCGAATTCCTTGCGGTCGGTCTGGCTGAAGGGCGCCGGGCCACCGGTGACCTGGCCAGCATTGCGCATTTCTTCCATGAAGTTGCGCATGGCCAGGCGCTGGCGGATATTCTCTTTGGTGAAAGCCTGGCCGCGCGGGTTGAACACGTCCGCGCCTTTTTCGATGGCTTCGGCAGCCAGGGGGATGTCCTGGGTGATCACCAGATCGCCTGTCTCCATCTGGTCAATGATGTCGTTGTCGGCCACGTCGAAACCCTGGGGTACCTGCCGGCGTTTGATGTAAGGGCTCGGGGGCAGGTTAATGGCGTGGTTGGCGATGAAGGTGGTATCGACCTGCCAGCGGGTGGCGGCGCGGCAGAGGATTTCCCGAATGGGCACGGGGCAGGCGTCGGCGTCGACCCAGATTGGCATGTTTGGTTCCTTTGTTGGTTCGGTGCTTGGTGAAGTTTACCTTTTGATGATGTGAGCCTGGTAGGTTTGGGGTGCGTATTAATTACGTGGTTGCATGCTTTGCGGGTGGAGGATCGACAAACTTATGAAAACTCACAGTTTTCTTACTGCACTTCTTGTGTTTTCGCTGGGGCTGATTTCCCTTTTTGCAGGAACTGCGTACGCCGATGAATCAGAGGCCTGGGAGGCTCTCCGGGAAGGCCGGGCGGTTTTGATGTTGCGACACGCCCTGGCACCGGGAACAGGCGACCCCGCGAACTTTGATGTCGACGATTGCAGCACGCAGCGAAACCTGAATGCCGAAGGGCGCGAGCAGGCGCGGGCTTGGAAGGTCTATTTGGCGGAGCATGGCGTTGAGGAGGCCAGGGTCTTCAGCAGTCAGTGGTGCCGCTGCCTCGATACCGCGCGGGGAATGGATGTGGGGCCGGTGAAGGAGATGATGTCGCTGAACTCGTTTTTCCAGAACCGTAGCAACTCAGACATGCATACCCAGCAGACCATCGCCATTGTGAATGAAATGGAGCCAGGCCTGCCAGTGGTGCTGGTATCCCATCAGGTAAATATTACGGCACTGACCGGCATATACCCATCGTCGAACGAGGGAGTGGTTATGGCACTGCCGTTGTCAGAAAACCCGACGATACTGGCGCGTGTGTCGCCGGGGAGTTAGGCGCTCAAATCCAGGGCTCGATGTTCCCTATCTATCGGTCAACCGGCCTTCAGGCGTGGGAGGTCGTACACCTCCTGCCCGCTCAGGTGAAGGTATTTCTGGATCACCAGCAGTGCAATGGTCTGTTCCATCTGCTGATCGAAAAACTTCTCTACATACCGGTTGGCGTTGGCAATGATGGCCTCTGCCTGTTCAGGGTGATTCTGGTAATAGCGTACTTTTTCCGGCAGGTCAGAGTGGTCATCGGCCAGTTCTACATAGTGATAACCGGGCACCAGTGAGCCTTCCATGAACCAGGTTTCAAAGCGGGGCCGGCGCATCAGGCACAGGGAATTGGAGGCCATGATCCACTTCAGGTTCGTCGCCACATCAATGCCTTCCACGCTCACCACAAACTGGTGCTGCAGCTGTTCCTCAATGCTCATGAAGTCCTTGTGGTAGGGCTGGGGTGCGGGTTCCTTATGTTGAGTGCAGCCAATATCGCAGAGGGGGTGGTCATTAAAGCGGGTAGCAAATTCGATGCGGTGCTGGCGGTTGGATTTGCCGCGCCACACCGCCAGGGGCTTCTTTTGGCGGAAAGGTGTCGGGTCCTCTACAAACTGGTAATGCCGAACCGAGTTGAGTTTGAGCAATACTGAGTTACGGTTGGAGGCATCACGACGTACCGGGCGGCTTTTCACGAAACGGGGTTCGTTCGGGATTTCGGTTACATCACCGAACTGGTAGTCCACTTTTCGGTTCCGGGGGAAACACTGGATCAGATTGCGAAAATCGAAGCAGTAGGCGCTGCTTTTGCCGGCGAAGGTAAAGTCGCCGGCGGGTTCGGCGGTTGCTGGTAGCGTGAACGGGTTTGAAAGGCGATTGTAGTACGCAACCCTTGCGTCAATCGCCGCTCTGCGTTCGCCCGTCATCGCCTCGTATTCCGACATCAGCAGGTCGCACTGCCATTGCCAGTAGGCTCGAGGAACCAGGGAGCGCACCGCGTTCCCGGAGTAATAACCCAGTTTGTGCAGGTTCTTGGAAAAATTGTCACCGACTCGCATTGTGGTCACCAGACGTTGGTTTAGATGCCCATACCGTAGTGGGCAGAGCGCAAGGAAATGTCAGGTAAACATCAATAAAACATCAAAGTGTGTCAGGAGGATTAAATGAATGAGCGATCTTCAAAGCCCCTGTCGCCGGTGTTGGCCGGGCCTGTTCTCCGGCATACCTCTCTCAACCGGCTTACGCTCTGGCTGGTCGGCTCCTGTGCGCTCGCCCTGAGATTGCGCCTGTATCTGCAAGATGCGGATGAGCCATGGATGGACCGGGTACTGACAGAGAAGGACGTCACCAGGGTGCGATTCGGCGCCTCCGCCTACCTCTATCTGATCGACGTTGGATTGAACGACCCGTTGCCAGCCAACACGCGCATCGGTTACGACCTGGGCGTTTCGGACGACACCGTGGATTCGGTCGGGAGCGACGAGCGATGGATACGGGAATGGGCGCCACACCTGTGCCTGCCGGGCGCCGAGCGGCCTGACTTCGTGATCCGGGAGCGATTGGACCGGATCGCCCATGGTTCCTGCCGGCGGCCCCATTCCGCCGCTGCCGACGGTTTGGTGAGAGTGGATCAATCGTTACTGGAAGCCAAAGGCGATATCACAGAGCGGCCAGCATTGTTGTTGATGACCGGCGACCAGATATACGCGGACGACGTGGCCGGCCCCATGCTGCGGGCCATACATCACCTGATCGACCGTTTGGGTTTGTATGAGGAAACGCTCTCCGGCGGTTCGGTCAGCGACAGCAAAACCTTGCGGGAAAACGCAGACACCTACTTTCATAGGGAAAAGCTGCTCCCGGATGTGCGTAGCAATGAAGCGCTGATCGAGCGATTCTTCGGCGGTGTGCGAAAACCGGTGTTCACCACTGCCAGTGCCCACAACCACCTGATTTCCCTCAGCGAAGTGATGGCCATGTACCTCTTGGTGTGGTCGCCTGTGTGCTGGGAACTGGTCGAACGGGACCAGCCTGCGCTGGCTTCCAAGGATGCCGCCGTTTTTCAGGACCAGCAGGCCGCCATCGATGACTTCGTCGCTGGCCTGCCACAAGCTTCCCGGGCGCTGGCACACTTGCCTACCTACATGATCTTTGACGATCACGACGTGACCGACGACTGGAACCTGTCTGCCCTTTGGGAAACCACCACCTATGAACACCCGTTTTCCCGGCGCATCGTTGGCAATGCCCTGGTGGCCTACCTGTTGTGCCAGGGCTGGGGCAACAACCCCGACGCCTTCGATGACATCATGCCCGCCATCAAGGAACTGGCCGCCTCCGCAGAGCAGGATGGCGTGTTTAATCACGCCGGGCAGGACCAACTGATTGATGATCTGCTGCAGTTCCAGCGATGGCACTACACCCTGCAGACGTCACCTAAAGTGGTGGTGCTGGATACCCGCACCCGCCGATGGCGAAGCGAGCTTAATCGGGCGCGGCCTTCCGGCCTGCTGGACTGGGAAGCGCTGACCGAATTCCAGCAGGATGTGATGGGCGAAGACGCTGTCATTGTGGTGTCGCCTGCGCCCATGTTCGGTGTAAAACTGATTGAAGCCATCCAGAGTGTGTTCACCTTCTTCGGCAAACCCCTGGTGGTGGACGCTGAAAACTGGATGGCCCACCGGGGTGCTGCCAACGTTCTGCTCAATATCTTCGGCCACTCCCGCACACCGGAAACCTTCGTGATTCTCTCGGGTGACGTACATTACTCATTCGTCTACGATGTTCGACTGCGGCACAGGCCGGAACGGCCCAGAATCTGGCAAATTACCAGCAGCGGCCTCAAGAACGAATTCCCCCACACCCTTATGGAGTGGCTGGATAGGATCAATCGCTGGTTGTACGCGCCCTGGTCCCCGCTGAACTGGTTTACCAAGCGCCGGCGCATGCGAGTGAGCCCCAGGCTGCCCGAGGGGCGTGATGCTGGCGAACGGCTATGGAACAACGCCGGTATCGGCCTGGTAGAGCTGGATGGAACCGGTGCGCCAACCAATATCCAGCAACTGAATTCACGCTATGGCGGCACACGTTTCCTGAAACCGGAACGCCACGGACCTGACGACGACTTCCATTGAAACAACCATTGATGAGGTAACAAGGAACATGAGCCCACTCAAAAAACTGGCCGCCAGCGCCCTGATCGCCTGCAGCACCCTGATCGCCACACCCGCACTTGCTCACGACTATTCCAACGAAAACGTCACCATCGACCACCCCTGGAGTCGCCCAACACCCCCGGGTGTGCCCGTGGGCGTTGGCTACATGGCCATCACCAACCACAGCGATAAAGACATCACCTTCACCAGCGCCACCACACCCAGGGCGAAGAACGTCTCCATTCACGAAAGCGCGATGAAAGACGGCACCATGACCATGCGCCCGCTGAAAGACGGACTGACCATCCCCGCCGGCGACACCGTGGAATTGAAACCCCACAGCTATCACCTGATGCTGGAAAAGCTGGAGGCGCCTTTGAAAGAAGGGGAGAGCATACCGCTGACGGTGAGCTTTGAGGGCGCCGAAACCATGGAGGTTGAACTGAAGGTTGTGCCGCTGGATGGGGAGATGAAGATGCAAGGGGATGGGATGGATCATTCCGGGCATTGACCGATGGGGGCTGGAGTTATACGAACGCGTTCGTATAACGCCGAATCCAGTACCTTGGGTGCGCCATTTAAGTTTATGAACTATATTGGGTTTTTGGGGCAATATTCGGGAAGGTATGTGGAGTTATGCGAATGCTGGATATACGCCCGGATTTTTGCGAACGAGTTCGTATAACACGCTGTTATGCTTTAAAGCGGAGTTTGAAATGAAGTCTTTCCTGTTCGCGGTTTTGCTTTTGATCTCCGGTCATGCATTTGCTGCTGATACCTATGCATTTTGCCAAGCGCAGATTGATCAAATGCGAGAGCTGACTTCCTACCCAATAGAAAATTTGAATGCGTACAAGGGGATGCTCGCAAAAACCACCTCTTTAGAGGAGCTGGGGGAGCTGACCGGCAAAGACTATGCTCAATTCGTTCCAATGGCCCAGAAGCATCAAGGGATCACTCGAGCCGAGGCGGAAGTTAAAACGCTGGAATTATTCAAGACCATAGAGATAAATGCGTTGAGCCGGGCTATTAAATTCCACGGCCTTTCGGATGAGCAAACATGGAGCACGCTTTTTGATAGATGCGTTTCGGAAAATCAATAGCATAACCAACTGTTGTAGTTCGTTCCAGGCCTATCGGCCGTCCACCGGACGCCTACTACGCTGCGCTCCGTAAGCGCCGCTAAACCAGGGCGTTAGGCTTTAGATTGTAAAAGGGCTTTGCAATATTATTGAGGATAGAAATGCTAGGAGAGTTGATTTCAGAGTTGCGGCTTCAGGCAGCTGATCGCATTAGAAACCCTTTACTTGGACCATTCACTGCTGCGTGGATGGTTTCAAACTGGAAGCTTCTAGCGGTACTTATCGGAAGCAGTGCAACTGTTGAGCAGCGGATTAGCATTATTGAACAGAACTATCTAAATATTAATAACCTATTGATTGCTCCACTTCTATTCGCAATCTTCTATGCGCTCGTTTTGCCTTGGATAAACTTTGCAATCCAAAAACTCCAAGAAGTAGCAAACCTGCACAGGAGAAAGCACAAGCTAGAGGTTGATACTGATTTTTTAGTGGCCTCTGTTGCGAGAGCTGAAGCTCAGGCAAACCTGAATAGAATTTTAACCAAAGACCAGTTGGCCCGTGAGCAGCAGGACGAGATCAATCAGCTGAAGAACGAGTTAACCGAAATGCAGAACCTTGCACAAACTCGTATCGCTGAGAAAGAGGCCGAACTGGAAAAGAGAAAACAGGAGTATGAGAAGAGAGCGTATCGAGACACTTCAGAGGCAGAGAAAGAGAAACAAAAAATCGAAGCTCTCAGAGATCAGTTACAGAGTGAGCGGGACAAAGCGAGATATGAAAGTGAGCGTGTGAGAGCGGAACTAGAGCATAAGCAGCGAGAGATAGAAAAGAGCCTTAGTGATGGTTTTGCCTATCAATTGGCTGAGAGTAACGCTGATTTTGAGAGCCTCCTAATGTCGAAGAGGTTCAGACTTTTTTACAACCCAAGCATGGGGTTGGATCAATCCAAGAATATTAGGTTCGGGCCTGGTGGCAAAATCAGTGAGGGAGGGAATGACAACGAGAATACATGGAGAATTGTAAATGGAAAGCTTGAGCTAGTTCAGGCCGATGGGCATGTACACAGTCGATTTTTCTATCTTCCAGATAGCCAGATGTTTATACACACAGGCGACAACGATACTAAGTCGATTCGTGGCCAATATATAATTCCAGATGGGAAGTAGGCCTAGCAATGCCAATCAGTGCGAACCATTTTTCATTCCGCTTTGCTCCATTACAAATGGTTGCCTGTTGGCGGCATTAAAACTTAAGGGGCGGGAACTTGGCTCTCGACCTTTCATAAAAAACTTAATCCAGATGCCCTACAAAAAGACTTTGATGTTTATACCAAAAAACCAGTTCTACCTGACTGTATTCAGAGTATCGAGGTGGTGTCTGGGTATTAGTTTTAACAAATGCGGTCAAGGGAAGCTCCTGACGTCGCGCCCCTGCCGCTGGCGTTTTAGGGTATAAGTTGAGGAAATTCTGTGACTCGGCCTATCAGTACTCCCGAAGAGAAAATCGCTGGCTCAGAGCTTCTTTCTCACCTGGCCGCAATTGGCAGGTCGGTAACACCTATTGAGCGAGAAATACCGGATAGGCCAGATTTGTGCTTCCTTCTTGATCAGTTTCGTGTTGGCTGTGAATGCGTACAGGTTCCGCCTGCTCGAGTATTTAAATACCTACATACACGATTCAAGCAACTAGAAAAATCAGACGCGGCGGCAGTTCGAATTATCTGGCCTCAGGAGCAGCATTTCTGGATTAAAGAAGCCATCGAGTCGAAGAACAAGAAGATTGGAGCGTACAAGAAAAATTGTAATGCAGATAAGATCTGGTTGCTCATTCATGATCCCCTAGCCCAGAACATAAACCTAGTTCGGTCTGACAATGATGAAATTATGCACCTAATTAAATATTCTGCGAATAGACATTCACATGGCTTTGACGAGGTCTATTTTTTCTCAAAATTTTCGGGTGTGACCAAGATCTTCCCAGTGAGTGATGCCTGGGCGTCTGTGAACTTTAATTTCTCTGATGGCTATCCTACTTCTGGCTTTGTGCAGGGAAGAGGAAAATATACTACCACAGCCCATGGAGCGGAGCCGAGAGTTTACGATTATGGCATCGTGACGCCAGAAATAATCGAAGTTCCGCCGCAAGATCCGGAATTCAGAAAACATCGGCCGAGCTATAAACTACAGAATTACCGACTTACGATAGTTACGGGGGCGACCAGTGCCGAAGCTAAATTCGACCCCGTTGATGAGTAGCCCTAACCCATATGAGCCTTCTATGAATCAATAGGCAATAGTCATTTTTTTGGCCGCGCCAGCGGCCAACCCAAACCGTGAGCGAGAACGCCTTCTTCGTCAGTCTTGTGGGGCTTCAGGTACTCACAGCAAACACACATAGGGGCTCTCTTGCGTCGCTTTAGGCCACGGCCCGGCCGGTCGTTCCAACGGGGGTAGAGGCACCAGCTATTAAGCCTTCAATCCCATTCCGAGGGCGTGCATACCGCAAAAAATAGGGCTTTTGAGCCTAGCCAACCTTTGGGTTAACATCTGATATTCGTAGGGAACTCAAGGAAAGGAGAGCAGGACACATGGAATGTCCAACCATTTCCGGACTTCGGCTGGATTCCGAAGATCTGGAGGCTATCGAAGCCATTCGAAAAGCGCAGCGTAATGGGAATATGCTGGAAATCATGTTGCCGGCAGGTGTTCTAACCACCATTTTCCTTGGCAACAACTCCACACAGGCTGCGTACAATATCCACTCCACGGATTGGGCTCAGTTTGCAGAAGCAATGACCCACATTTCACCAATGGTCAAAAAGAGAATTGTGACCATCTCCCAGATGCAACGTTTACGCGCTGGCTTGTCCTACGAACAGACTCAATTTTGGCGAGCAGTCGAGGCGGGGTGTCAGCCATGAGAATGGGTAAAGCAGCTGTTGTTCTGTGTTTAAGTTGGCTTTCCGCATCGTGTCAGGCCGGGGATGCGTCTGTCTCTAAGCGGTATATCGAGTCAAATATAGAGCGATTGGAAGCGGCGATCGTGAAGTGTGATTCAATGGCTGCTGAGAACGGCATGCCGGATTCAGACGTTGTCGATCTACTCCGGCAGTACGAGTATGAAGACGTGCGAGCCTTCCTCATTACCCGAAGTGCGGCGATGGCGAATGAGTGCCAAAAGCCCCACCTGACTGATTTGGCATACACAATTGGCATGCTAGAGGCATCTACTGCCTACGCTGAGGTCGATGATTTGATTTCCAGCGTGAAATCCCTGATGTACGGAAAGGAAACATGGGCGCTCAAGGAAAGGTATCTGCAGTTGCCGGACGACATGAGGGAAAATCTCGAGGCGATACCATACTTCCAGGAGCCTTTTCGTGATATTCCAATAATCGAAAAGCTGGAATCTGCGAATAGGCCGTAAACATTCGCTGTACATGGATGGCCTTTACGCCGCTCCGTTCTGTTAAAACCATCGGTGAGCTTCGCGTTAACTTCCACGGAAGAGCAGAGTGAAATTCGAAGTATCGAGCAAGCTTGAAATCAGCCCAGATGAGGTCAGCGAGCTTCTCACCATGAGAGGAGTAAACTCGGAGCTGAGCCCTCTTATACGCATGACCGCGCCTCCCCAATGGGCGAACCGACCGATCTTCGAGTGGCCTACGGGGCGAGTGCTTTTTTCGAGCTGGATACTGCTTTTTGGGATCATCCCGATTGACAGGCACACGTTCTTTTTCCAGAGCATGGATCGTCAACGGGGCTTTACGGAGACGTCTAGTTCTTTAACCAACAAATTGTGGCACCACTGTCGGGACATTGATTGGAGTGGGGCAAACTGTCTGGTTACCGATACTGTTGAGTTCCAATGCAGAGTGCCCCTAATGACATACCTACTCGCGCCAGCTTACCGGTTCGTCTTTCGGCACCGTCACAAGGTGCTAAGGTCATGCTATGGGGGCAGTGCAGTTTAACCAGTCAACTAACTGTAGTTCCGCCGGTGCTGCAGGAAAGGGATAAAGCCCGGTTTCGGCGTTTTGAATCAGGGAGTAGCCATCGATGGAGTGGCGCAAGAACGAATACCTTATCACCGACGACAAATCCCGGGTGCAACTGGATGTTGTCCACCGCTTGCTTGCCGCAACCTATTGGGGTAGCCGTCGTCCGAGGGAAATCGTAGACAGTATGGTTGCGGGTTCCATTTGCTTCAGTCTTTACCGTGGTTCGATGCAGATTGGTTTCGGGCGAGCCGTCACCGACAGTGTTACGTTTACGTGGGTAGCGGATATTGTCGTTGAGCCGGAGTTTCGCGGTGCGGGTCTGGGGCAGTGGATTGTGGAATGTTTGGTTGCGCATCCGGCTATTGAGGGCACTCAAATGGTGTTGCAAACCCGTGATGCTCAAGGGTTGTATGAGAAGTTTGGCTTTTCTGGGAACAGCGCTCTCATGAGCACCAACGTTGCTGGTTTATAGAAAGTGATTGAAATCACGGTAGCCTCGGCACTGATCGTCCTGTACCTGGTCTTGAATCGTGAGGATGTCTACGAGGTGCAGGTTGCCTATGCATCAGCTTTCATGGTGATTTATCTGGCGATCTATTTGTACGTTCCCCCCAAACTGGGGATAACGGCTACTCATTTGGGCCATATTTTCGGGTTTGTCCCGGCGGTCTCCTTTGGGGCAATTCTGTTCCCGGAATTGAATGCTCGATTTCCGGTCGGAGTTACCAGGTTCTGTGGATGGCTTGGGTTGGTGGTGGTTTTCTCAATCCTTTGCGTTTTGAAGGTCTTTGTTTGGTGAGCATTAGCCTTACTGGTGCTCTGTCACCAAGTTTGTAAGTGTTTGTATGGGTATATGGTGAAACCACGATGTACTTCGCAGTTGTAACTATGAAACGGCTTTTGCGGCCGTTTATGGCGGGTGTTCGATGAAATGACGATTTCCATCCCTGGTATAAGAAACAAACATGGCGCCACAACTGCGGATGTGGTTGCAGAGCAGATTGCGCTTTGCAAAGCGAACCTTTTTACAATTGAGAAGGTTGCTTTTTTTCGCAGGCCCAGAGAAAAGCGAGACGAAATCAATCGCAGGTTGAGAGGGTGTCATGATTTCATGGGTATGGCTGGTTCTCGAAAATTCGGCTGTCTCTATCGCGAAGTGGGTCTAAATCCTGAGATCCCAGTAGTCTGCGAACACGCTATTCCGGTATCAGCAATGGTGTCCTTATACGAGGCAGGAATTCCCTTTGAGGAGTTAGTATTCTTCCCAGTAGCTCGAATTGCCAGAACCTCAGATCAAAAGTTTGGCCGCCTAGGCCTCACAAAATCTGGGCATGACCTTGAGCGGCCGTTCTTGCGCTACCATACCGCCGGAATAGAGGTTGAAACCCACTTCGGTGAAAAGATTTCCTGTAAGGACTGGAGCATTGAAGATCATTGGAACTTGGTAGATGAAACGCCGGAACTCTCAAACATTCGACAAGAAGTGATGGATAAGCTCTCAGTCGATCAATGTACGGTGTGAAAGCTACGTTACATTTTACGGCTCCGATCTTGAGGTTTATACGGCAGAGCCGTATATTCTGGTAATGCTATTCATCGAAACCTCAACGTTCACCAAGCTATTGCCGAACTACCTCACGGACGAGGAATACCGTGGGCTTCAAACCTACCTTTTGCAGAAGCCGGATGCCGGGGATCTAATCAAAGGCTCGGGTGGCGTTCGTAAAGTTCGATGGGCACCAGCGGGTTCGGGAAAGAGCGGTGGTATCAGAGCCATTTACTACTGGAAGAAGTCTGACCACGAGATATGGATGCTCACGCTGTACAGTAAATCAGAGCGCGCCAGCATTCCTGGCCATACGCTCAAGCAGATAGCGGAGGCGATCAAAAATGGGTGACAGGAACCTTGGAGCAGAGATTCTTGACGGTATCAATGAAATCAAGCAATTCAAGAAGGGCAAATTGGCTCTACGAACACATGAGCTTTCTGAGCCCTCACCGCCCAAAGTGATTAGGCTGAAGTTGAATATGTCGCAATCAGCGTTTGCAGGTCTAATGGGAGTGAGCGTGCGAACTCTTCAGGATTGGGAGCAAGGACGCAGGGAGCCACAAGGCCCAGCGGTTGCTCTTTTGCGCATTGCTGAACAACACCCGGAAGTTTTTAATCAGCTTCACTGACCAAGATGAGGTGTCATCAAGCTATGTACCGGATGCCAGAACCCCCGCTTCGCTGTGGCTGTGTCATCGGTGATGGTGGGAGTTGTAAATAATTATGGGCATAGAGATCGCTGACATACTAAAAGAGCATTCCGTCACCTTAGTCTTTGCAGTGATGGTGTCGGTTGTTGGGCTAGCTCTGAAAGTTGCCAAAAGCATTTACGACTTCTATGAGGAGTACATTATTCGTAGATCATATAGGCGAATTGCTGATCTATCCGAGATAGTCAAGGAGTCTGGGCTTCATAGGGATTTTCTAAGTGACTTGAAAAACAATGAGGTATTTAGGGTGGTCTCTGGAATAAAGTCATCACCAAAAAAGTCGAAAGCGTTAATGCGACTTTATTTATCGGGTAACGTTTCTCTTGATAGATTGCAAGGAATCTCGAGGTATTTGGAGCCCTCCTCTGACGGCGGACTAAAGCTGTCGATATCTAGGTTCGAGAAGTTCGCCTCTTTATACTCTTTAGTCTCGGCTTCGATAATTTTCTTTCTTGGTCTTCTGATGGCCACTCAGCTACTGTTTTCAGATAACAGTGTAACCAGCTTCCTAGGAATGTTAGTGATGTTGGTTTTTTCATTCTTGGCAAGGCTTATGTCTAAGGACTTCAGAAATTTGCGAGATGTAAAGAAAATCGATCTCAGCGAGGTATCTAATAACTCACTTGCAGATGAACGCTGATATATCGATTGAGTGAGGCATTGATGTGCCGCGTCACCTGCAGATCATAGAAGAGAATCCTATGACTAAGCATGTCGGTTCTTGCCTGTGTGGCACAGCGAAATTTGAGGTCCATGGGGACTTCGACAGCTTTTACCTGTGTCATTGTGAGTATTGCCAGAAAGATACGGGATCCGCTCATGCGGCAAATTTATTCTCGCAGTCAGCTAAATTGGTCTGGCAGTCGGGTGTAGATGCTGTGACTTCCTTTACGCTCCCTGGCACTCGTCATAACAAAAGCTTCTGTAAGTTGTGTGGTTCGGCATTGCCAAACACTCAGGTCGCAGGTTTGCTCGTTGTTCCCGCAGGGTGTTTGGACACTGAAGTCTCTGTGTTGCCAACTGCGCACATCTTTACATCGAGCAGAGCGGTTTGGGACGAAGCGATTGGAGACGTGCCAGAGTTCGAGGTCCTGCCAGAGTGAGCTAGGATCACATAACCAGAGATTCTTGGCGGAAGAGCATGCTCTGGCGCGTTTAGCAGAGTGAAATATAAAAAACCGTTCAAACCAACCGGTACTTCGCTGTGTTCGGCACCGGCGCTTTAAAGTAGACGTTACCTCAGTTATGAAACAACAATCGCAATCTGAAGCAGATATTGCTCACGAGGATCGAGTGGTCCTGTTCGACGGAGTGTGCCGATTGTGTTCCGCTTGGGCGCGGTTCCTCATCAGGTTCGATAGAGAACGTCGATTCAAGTTGGCGACTGTTCAGTCACCTGAAGGCCAGGCCATTCTGGAATCGCATGGTTTCCCAACGGATTCATTCGAAACCATGCTGCTTGTTGAAGGGCCCAACATATACACGAAGTCCTCAGCGTTTTTCAGAGTAATGCTTCGGTTACCATGGCCGTGGCCACTTTTCTGTATTGGCTGGGTTGTCCCCTCAGTCATTCGGGACTGGCTTTACGACCGCATCGCACTAAATCGTTACAAGCTTTTCGGTCGCTATGAAGTTTGTATGATTCCGGATAAAGATCATGATTCGAGGTTCCTGGGCGAGTAGCCCATTTTTTAGCTATGCAGTCTGCCGTGGCGCTATCGCCTTTATTTGGTTCTATCATGGCTTGATTCCGAAACTGCTCTATCCGCATGAGGATGAACTGGCTATGGGGATGGCAGCGGGCTTTTCACCGGCTGGTGCGTTGCAGTTGGCAACTATCAGTGGCGTACTAGAGATCACCATGTCGGCTGTTGTCTTGATATTTTGGCGCCAGCGATGGCCGATAGTCGTTACATTGATTGCAATGATCGGCTTGCTGGCATTTGTGGCTCTGATGCAGCCCATGCTGCTTGGGGCAGCCTTCAACCCTGTGTCAACGAATGTCGCTGTAGCCGCGCTTTCAATCGTTAGTTTGCACCTTCTGAGCGTGGTAGAGAGTGGTAACCACGAGGATTAATGGCGAGCTCATTAGCCTCGGTAACCCAATTTCAGACGGTAGCTTGGTAGTGTATTACCATCAGCTACTCGTGCACCCAGATCAACACGGTAAAGGTGTTGGTAGGAAAATAGTTGAGGCGATGCAGCGGCGAATGCCAAAGATATGGACTTACCCGGCCTTCGTTTGCACGAACTCTCTGGCACCCGGGTGAAGTACTGCGAGAGCTTTGTCTTGAGCCCCTTGGCCTCCCTGTCACGGCGGCGGCTAAAGCATTGGGTGTTAGCCGCAAAACGCTAAGTGCCGTGTTGAATGGCAAAGCTGGTATCAGTCCTGAAATGGCGATCCGGCTCTCTATTGCTTTCGATACTTCGGCAGAAAGCTGGTTGAATCAGCAGTCCCAATATGAACTCTGGCATGCCGAACAACATCGCAAAGAGCTCAACGTGAAGAGGCTTGTTGCAGCCTGAAGCAGCGCATAATCAAGCCATACAGCTAATGCCATTTTGTTGCGCTACATGGGCGCTGCCAAACAAAGGTGTTGAGTAATAGTCTAAAACACGGAAGAGATGGTTATGATCAGGGATGTGGTCTTCCCCGCAGATAGCGATGAGTTAAGAAAGCTTATTCTCGAGTATGCAGATTGGCTGGGTATCGATCTTTCCTATCAGGATTTTGAGGGAGAGATGGCCTCGCTCGAAGCACTGTTCTCGCCGCCTAGCGGCCAATATACATTCGCAATAGAAAGTTTTCGTATCGCCGGTGGTGTTGGGTTTAGACGGATTGAGGAGTACACAGCCGAGGTGAAGCGCCTGTACGTACGTCGACAGTATCAGGGTAAGGGACTCGGGCGTGTGCTCATGGACAATCTGCTATTGAAGCTGAAAAGAATGGGTTATACCCGAGTCGTTTTGGACGCCGTGCCTCCTACGAAAAAAGCCCAGGAACTATACGAGTTAATGGGCTTTGAGGAAATCGAGCCCTATTTTTTCAACCCGACGCCCGGCACCAAATTCTATGGCCTTGATCTGCAGAGTTATGCTCTGGAGTCAAATGCTTAACGAGGTCAAGAGATGCTACTGATGTGGCGCACATGTTGCCTCGTTTCATTCCAATGGATGCTGAGGACTTTTACTATCCAGGTGGTAGATCACCCGCTTACACGGTTATTAAGATTAATATGATGCAGGGGCGCACCTCGGTGATTCGGAAGGTTCTAGTTAAGGAGTTATTCAGCAAAATCGAGTCGGAGGTTGGCATTCGTTTTGTGGCAATTGGAAAAGAGACTTGAATGACAGCAAAATTTAGCCAAGCGAAAGAAAAGCTTTTAAGCACGGGTTACCCGCGTTGGCGCAATATTCTATCTTGCGTGATTCTTGTGCTACTCGCTACGGGGGCAGTTTCGGCTTGGTGGTATGCGTATTACACAGCAACTGACGTAGAGTGCCACAAAGGTTTTCTGTATTTCTCAGTCGTGTGGCTGGTTGTGCAATGGGTGGTGATCGGGTATTTATTCCGATATCAAAATATTCCGGCCTTTGCGCGGGGCGGCATCAAGTTACTGATACTTCTTGGTAATGTGTGGTTTGGGCTTTTCATTTTTTCACTCCAACCGTGTGCCTCATAGGTCAAGCACATCACCAGAGACTATGGTTTCGACCCCCAAGCCTCAAATAAAGGCCATCTCACCTTGCTGCCAGTAGAAAATAGCAAGCTGCGATGGTAATTCTCTATACGTGTCGGTGGACGCGCTAAAGTAAGCCACTACACCCTGACCCTGCATCAAAGGAATGAATCGGATGGCGAGTGAAAGCTGGTTGTTAATTGGTGGACTGGTCGCCATCGTTGTAGCGGTTGTCCATTCAGTGCTTGGCGAAGTTCTGATTTTCCAGCGAATGCGTAAAGAGACAATTGTCCCAACGCAGGGGCAGCCGGTCCTCAGAGAGCGTTACGTTAGAATTTTGTGGGCCACATGGCACATCGTTTCTGTATTCGGTCTGGCCATTGCGGGGGTACTCATTTTCATGTCTCTTCATCCGGTCACCGATGTCCGAGGCTTGTTTCTCCGAGCGGTGGCAATTTCAATGGGCGTGTCCAGCGCATTGGTACTTTTCGCAACTAAAGGAATGCACCCGGGGTGGGTTGGGCTACTGATCGTGGCGATATCATCGGCAATGGCATTTTGAGAATGCTGCATAAACACAGCAATATTGAGGTCTAGTAAGTTGAGAAGAGTATTAATGAGCGCCTGCCTTCTAGGGAAACGGGTTCGATACGATGGTGGGAGCCTTTCGATGAATGATCAGCTTGTAGAGATCTGGATAACAGAAGGTCGGGTTGTTTCAGTGTGTCCCGAAGTTGAAGCCGGAATGAATATCCCAAGGATGCCTGCGGAGATTTACGGAGGAGGCGGGAACAATGTATTAGACGGCGAATCCGACGTTATTGAAAAGGGCGGAAATATTGTCACCGACGATTTTATTGCAGGTGCTTCTATTGCTCTGGAATTGTGCAAAAAGTTCAGTATTGAGATAGCGATACTGGCCGATTCCAGTCCTTCTTGTGGAAGTTCATTTATCTATGACGGTCGCTTTTCAGGTAACCGAACTCCAGGCATGGGTGTTACGGCTGCGTTGTTACGTCGGCATAATATCCAGGTATTTAGCCAATATGAGATAGCAGAAGCTAATAGCGCCATCCACGCGACAAGCGCGTGATGGTCCTTTTCCAAGGCACCACCTGAACCATGATTAGAACGGAACGATTGATACTTCGGCAATGGGATGTCAGACCTACCTATGCTGCGCTTTTCTGCGCAGTGCAGCCACACGTTAAACAGTTCATTACTCATCTTGAATGGCTGCCACTGCCGATATATGATCCGTATATAAATCGTATATTAAGGGGCTGCTATGGGAATTGTTAAGATTGACGATGAATTACACGGGGAGATCCGCAAGGCAAGTGCCGTGATGGTTCGCTCTATCAATGCTCAGGCTGAATATTGGATAAAAGTTGGCATGCTTGCCGAGGCGAATCCCAGCATGTCGTTCTCCGAAATCATGTGCGACCAAATGAAAATGGCCGAGGTAGACATAAGGAAGGCTGTCGGTGGCTAGTGTAAAACGGAAAAGCACCGAGGAACTGAATGCAATGCGGGAGTCCGGTCGGCTCCTCGCAACGGTTTTCGACTACCTTGATGGCCATATCGAGATCGGCGTATCTACTATGGATATCAACGATCTTGCGGAGAGGTACATCGTCGATCAGCTGAACGCTCGCCCAGCGAGTAAAGGTCAGTATGGGTATCAGTATGTTCTGAATAGCTCTGTAAACCGGGTTGTATGCCATGGCGTTCCTTCGACCGCTCAGAAACTGAAATCCGGGGATATCATCAACGTAGATATCACGTTAGAGCAGGGCGGATTTATCGCTGACTCCAGTAAAATGTACATGATCGGCGACGTACCTCCGGTCGCCAGGCGTTTGGTCGATAAAACCTATGAAGCCATGTGGGAAGGGATTCGAAGCGTAAAGCCTGGTGCCACACTTGGAGATGTCGGCCATGCCATTCAAAGCCACGCCCAGAAGAACGGCTATTCAGTTGTTCGCGAGTATTGTGGGCATGGGATTGGTCGAGAAATGCATGAAGAGCCACAGGTTCTGCACTATGGCCAGCGTGGAAAAGGGTTGGTCCTCCAGGAAGGCATGGTGTTTACAATAGAGCCCATGATTAACCAGGGTAAGGCCAAGGTTAAGTTGAAGAAGGATGGGTGGACCGTTGTCACCAGTGACAAGAAGCTGTCGGCTCAGTGGGAGCATACAGTGGCCGTTACCTCCGATGGTTATGAGGTACTGACACTCCGGGCCGAAGAGCATAGTTAAGAGCCTTTAAGTCCACGGCTTTTTCGTTGCGGCGGCGCCTTCACTACAAAACCGTGGACTTCCCTCACTTCAATAGACAGGCATCGATAACTCCGCAATAGCCTTTGTTATCACCTGCTCTTAAGCAAGCCCCTCCAACATTCCCTGAAGGCGCTGCTGTGCCTGCTCATTCAAAGGAAGAAGAGGCTTTCTCGGGTTGCCGACATCGTTGCCTTGCAGGGCCAGGCCGGATTTCACCGCTGCCGCCAAGCCCGATGAAACGATAAACTCCAGAAACGCGTACTGCCGGTAAAACAGCTCTTTGGCTTTCTCGTTTTCACCTTGCTTAACGGCATCATACAGCTGCTTCGGCTTGTCACCGATCAGGCAGGGGGCCGCCGTACACCAGCCGGTGGCACCCGCATTGAGGGCTTCCAGGGCCATGTGGTTGCAGCCATTAAAGAATGGCACTTTGCCATCCGATAGCGTGTAGATTTTATGCATACGCTGAATGTCGCCGGTGCTTTCCTTGATCATGCTGGCGTTCGGGATGCGCTCAACCATTTCCAGCATGAATTCTGGGGACATATCCACGCCGCAGGTGGCGGGGTTGTTGTAGATCATGATGGGCAGTGGGCTGGCGCTTGCGACTGTTTCGTAGTGCTGGAAGATTTCCGCCTCGCTCAACTTGTAGTACGAGAATGGCGAGAGCATGATCGCGTCCGCACCAATTTGATAGACATGCTGCGCTTTTCGCACAGCCTGTTCGGTGGTCAGCTCGGCGATGCCGATGACCACCGGCACCTTACCCGCAATATGCCGCACCGTGTACTCGGCCACCTGCTTCCATTCCGCTTCACTCAAATAGGCGGCTTCACCGGCACTGCCCAAGGCCGCTATGGCGTCCACTTTGGCTTCAAGCAGCACATCGATGACGTCGCCGAGCTTATTGAGTTCAACCTGTTTATTGTCCTGGCTAAAAGGGGTTACCGGATAGCCAATGATGCCTGATAGGTTCATGTCCTGTTCCTCGAAAAAAGGTTGTTAAATGCAGTCCGCGTGGTGTTTAAGCGCCTGCCGTGCGTAGTAGGCAAAATTCACTTTGTTGCGCTTGTCGGTGGATACCCAGTCGTGTGCTTCTCGGGCCAGCTCGTGTGGCAGCGGCTTGATCTCTCCTGCAGCCATCGCAAGCAGCTGCAGCTGTGCCGCGCGCTCTATCAGCACGGCCAGGTTGCAGGCCTCTTCGATCGTCTTGCCGGTGACCAGTTGGCCGTGGTGGGAGAGGAATACGGCGCGGTTGTTGCCCAGGGCGTTTGAGATCAGCACGCCTTCCTCATTGCCTACGGGGACACCAGGCCAGTCCGCGACGAACGAGCAGTCGTCGTACAGAGCGCAGACGTCCATCTGGGAGATCTGCAGGGGTACCTCCAGCATGGCCAGCGCAGCCACGTGGGTCGGGTGGGTGTGAATAATGCAGTTAACCTCCGAATGCTCTTTGTAGATCCAGGTATGGAAGCGGTTGGCGGGGTTGGGCATGCCTTCCCCTGCCAGCGACTTGAGATCATGGTCGACAGTGATCAGGTTGTCGGCCGTAATCTCGTCGAACCCCAGCCCCAGTCGCTGGGTCAGGAAGGTGTCGCGGTGCCCGGTACGACAGGTGATCTGGCCCGCCAGACCCGAGTCATGCCCCTTGTCGAACAGAATGCGACAGGTGAGTGCGAGCTTCTCACGGTCGGACAGCTCCATATCCTGAATCATGCTTTGCATATCGCGTTCGGTACTCTGCATCAGTGCCTGCTTGCTTGCGGCGGCGGTCTTCATACGAGTTCTCCTTGGTGTCAGCTTTGACGTGGGGAGTACGATATCGCTATTCTGGACCGGCAATAAGAGCCAGTTTTGTTAGGTTATCTGGTCCAGTGGAGAGTCAGGCATGTTAAGACCCTGGAAAACGCAGCTGTGGCTGGAGGACAGCCCCGGCAAAACCCTGCATGCAAGATTGCTGAATACGTTGACGGTGGATATCAAGGAAGGCCGGCTGTCGCCGGGGAGCATGCTGCCGGGCTCCCGCTCACTGGCCGAGCAGTTGGGTGTAAATCGCAAAACCGTGCAACAGGTGTATGAAGAGCTGGAGGCCCAGGGCTGGCTGGTTACGCGCCCGCGGTCGGGAACCTTTGTGTCCGAGACCCTGCCCGAGCAGGGGCTCTCGTCCTCTGACCATCAACTGGTTAACAGTACCAACAGGACTCGATCCGCCTCGGAGCTGGTGGAAATCCTCTATCAGGACGCGCTTAGCGCCTACGACGCAGTGCCGGTCACCAATGACGGCACCCCGGATTCCCGGTTGATCCCCTATCAACTGCTGGCGCGCACCTATCGACGGGTCTGTATTGAGCTGAGCCGCAACTCCAGGCTGGGCTATGGCGATCCCAAAGGCAGTGTTGATCTGCGCAAGTCGGTTGCGAAAATGCTGTCTGGTGACCGCTTTATGAATTGCTCAGCCGAGCAGGTGTGTATTGTCAGGGGTAGCCAGATGGGTATCTATCTCGCCTCCCGTATTCTGGACCCGAGTAAGGGGGCCATCGTGATGGAAGACCTCTGCTATCTGCCCGCCCGGGCAGCCTTCGAGTCGAATGGTTTCAAGGTGCTGAAGTGCAGGCTGGATGGCCAGGGGCTGGATATCGAACACCTGCAGGCTTTGCTCGCCGAGCATTCGGTTGCCGCTATTTATGTCACACCGCATCACCAGTATCCCACCACCGTTTGCTTGCCCATGGATCGTCGGCTAGCACTGTTGGAACTTTCCAAAGCACACAGATTCGCGGTGCTGGAGGATGATTATGATCATGAATTCCACTACGAGACGAACCCTGTTCCCCCACTTGCGAGCTTGCCCAATGCCGAGAACGTGGTGCACATTGGCTCGATGTCCAAAGTATTTGCGCCGGGTTTAAGGCTTGGCTACATCGCAGCGGACACCCGGTTCATCGAACGAGCTGCGCAGGAAATCATACTAATTGACCGCCAGGGCAATACAGTCACAGAGCAGGTTTTGTCTAACCTGATGGAGTCTGGTGAGGTCCGGCGCCACATTCGTAAGACGCGCAAGGAGTATGAGGCCCGGCGTAATTTTGCTGCGACCGAGTTCACCCGGGTGTTTGGTGACAAGGTATCTTTTACTTTGCCTACCGGCGGAATGGCTATCTGGGTTGATATTTCCAAGCTGGCCAAAAGCCGGGAGCTGGATAGCCTGCCAGGTAAGGATTCGACCCTTAGTACTGCCTATACGGACGATCAGGTGGCGCCGACTCACCTGCGATTTGGGTTTGGAGCGTTAAGTAAAGCTGAGATAACCCAATCGGTGGAGTTGTTAGCGGAGGAGTTGAACTCGACAGGACGTTAGACAGCGAAAGTGCGGCGCCTCAGCAATCAGAGGCGCCGCGAGTGGAGGCAACGATTACTTCAGATCTGAGATGCTTGCCCCAAAGTTGATATGGAACGGAGCCCCTTCCAGGACAAGAGCCGGGACTGACTTGACTCCGGCTGCCTCGGCTTCGGCGATCCTCTTCTTGTCGTTGCCGAGATGGACCACTTCAACATCGTAGCGAGAGCGATCAATCGCCTCGGCAACATGGTCCTCAGCGGCGACACATACAGGGCATCCTGCGTGGTAGAAAATAGCTTTGCCACTCATTATTGAACTCCTAGAATCAGTTGGTTGATTGGCGTGCGCACGACTAAACGATAGAGTTGGCAGAGTGCGTTGACTAGTGGGCACAAATGAGTGGGCTGGGCACCTTTTGGTGTAATTTGTCGAAACTAAAGGAGAAAATTTCTTGCAGACTCGCAGTACCTATCGAAAGTTGGAGGATATAGTGGGCTGCAAATGGTCGGTTTCCGTCCTTCTCGCCGTGGAGAAGGGGATTAACCGGCCGGGGGCCCTTGAGCGACATATTGAAGGAATCTCGGCAAAAGTCCTCTCTGAACGACTTCGAAAACTTACGGCATATGGCCTGATGGACAAGGAGAGCTTCCCGGAGGTCCCACCGCGTACCGAGTATTCGCTTACTAAGTCTGGTCAGAGGCTCATCAAAATCATTCAGCAAATCCAAGATCTCGATGTCGAAATGAGCGAAAAGAGTGAAAAGTCTGTGTAGATGCAACTATCACATAACGCATATGATCCTTCTCGGAATCAACAGAGAATAGGCATTTTGTTGGCCGCGCCAGCGGCAAACTGAACTCATGAGCGAGAACATTTGCCTCGACAGTTTTGTTCAGCTTTCAGACGATTAGCGACTCACCGGTTAGAGCTAAATGAACCTCAATCTGCGGGAGACAAAATGAAGGTAAAACGAATCGTTACCAACATAGCGGCGGCAACCCCCTCCGAAGCAGAGAAATTCTACTCGGCTATTTTTGGGCTTAAGGTTGTGATGGATCATGGATGGCTAAGAACCTATAGCTCGGGCGAGGAAATGATCACTCAGGTAAGCGTGGCATCGGAAGGGGGCTCGGGAACGCCAGTTCCTGATCTGTCTATCGAGGTTGATAACCTGGAGATCGCTTTGGAGAGAGTGAAGAATGGAAATATTGAGATTGAGTACGGCCCGGTAAGTGAGCCCTGGGGTGTCCGCCGGTTCTATGTTCGTGATCCGTTCGGAAAGCTCATCAATGTATTACAGCACGAGTAACCGTTGGGGAATGCTCTAACGGTTCGTTCCGTGTCAGATGGTAAAAATATGGAACCCGTTGTTCAGGAAGAAACCACTGGTTGTGGTATAGCCGCAAGTGCAGCTTTAGCAGGCATCAGTTATGCCGAGGCTAAACGGACTGCAAACGCGCTGGGTATTTACGCCGACGATACGGCGCTTTGGTCAGAGACAGATCATGTCCGGAAGCTTCTACAGGAGTTTGGTCTCTCGGTGTCGCCTAAAGAAACGCCATTTGAGTCCTGGGACTGCCTTCCCGACAAGGCGCTCTTGGCTATCAAGTGGCACGTAGAGCGTGATAAGCCGTTCTGGCATTGGGTAATTTTTGTCAGAGAGCGTGGTGATGCAAAGGTGTTGGATTCCAGGAAGGCACTGAAAGCAAATGTCCGCCGGGATTTCGGGCGCATGAAACCCAAGTGGTACATTGAGATATAAAGCGAATAGGCCGCAGCAGTGGTGGCCTGCACCGGTTCATGGGTTTGGTTCAAAAGGGAGCCAAAATTCAAACTGAATGTTAGGTATGTAACAGTCGATTCAGTCTAGGTTCTGACGGGATCAAACAAGCAGACAAGGAGGTGTACAGATGAAGCAAATGGGTCGCTGTCTCTGCGGAGGCGTTCAATCGTGAAAGAAACCCCGTCAGCAAAGCTTGTATCGTCAGCTAATCATACCGCCTCGCCATTTGGCACTCAGTTTTGCGATCATATGACACTCGTCCGTTTTGCCGATGGGCGTTGGTCTGAGGTGGAGACACTGCCGGTAGGACCTTTGCCGCTACACCCAGCATCTCATGTGTTGCATTATGGCAGTTCGTGTTTCGAGGGCATGAAAGCTTTTCGGATGCAGAATGGCGGCGTTCGTATTTTTCGCTTCGACCGCCATGTTGAACGCTTCCAGCGCAGCGCCGAGTTGCTTTGCTTGCCTCTGCCGCCCGCCGACATTGTCGAAGCAATGATCCGCCAACTCGTTGATTTATGTCTTGACGATATACCGGAAGCACCTGGTGCGCTCTACCTACGGCCGGCACTGATTGGCACGGAGGAGAACATCGGTGCGGCGGGTGCGCCCTCTGCACAGGCCATGCTCTATGTGTTGGCGTCGCCCGTCGGAGATTATTTCTCGAGAGGTGGTCATGGTTTGACTATCCTGATCGAAGATCAGGAGTTGCGGAGTACTCCCGGCTTCGGTCAGGCGAAAGCCGGAGGTAATTATGCCTCAGCGCTTCGCCATGTCGTTAAAGCCAGGAAAGAACATGGAGCAGATCAGGTGTTGTTCTGCCCGAACGGCGATGTGCAGGAAACAGGGGCGTCGAACTTCTTCCTGATCAATGATTCTCAGCTGCTCACGAAGCCTTTGGATGCGTCGTTTCTGCATGGCGTCACCCGGGATTCGGTAATAACCCTTGCTCGAGACTTGAACTATGACGTCATCGAACGAGATTTTACCGTTGCTGAGGTCATGGATTGGATTCAGACCGGAGAAGCCGCGTTATCCGGAACAGCGGCTGTTCTTTCTGGTGTGGGGTCGTTTGTGCACAAAGGCGCTACATACAAGGTAGGCGATGGTAGCGCCGGCCCTAACACTCGAAAACTGAGCGACGCACTGCGGGCACTGCAATCTGGTAGAACTGAAGATAGATTCGGCTGGCTGAGCTGATTGTTGCTTCTGGAGTAGCGACGTGAAACTCAAGGAACTTTTAGAAGAACTCGAGACGCTAGGGAAAGAGAACGATGCGTCGGTAGAGCAGAAAGATCGCAAGTACCTCAACATCACCAGGGATACCGGGGAGTTCTTGTCGGTACTGATAAAAGCTGGCGCAGTGAGACAGGTTCTGGAGATCGGAACGTCTAACGGTTATTCCACCTTGTGGATAGCGTCCGCGCTACCAGAGGATGGACATGTGACCACTCTGGAAGTGTCTCCGTTCAAGATTAGTCAGGCCAAAAGCAACTTCAAACGTGCCAATCTCGATCATAAGATCACTGTGGTACAAATGGGCGCCGTCGATTATCTCGGGCAAGCTAGCCGTTTGTATGATCTGGTTTTTCTTGACGCCGACCGCGCGAGCTACGTTCAAGTTGCTGACCAAATCGTTTCCCTCATTCGGCCCGGGGGCATTCTGGTGTGTGACAATGCGGTTTCGCACGCTGAGGAACTGAGGGAATTCATTGATTTTGTCGACAGCACTGGCGGGTTTACCACCACTACTGTGCCGGTAGGCAAAGGTGAGTTCGTGGCGTGTAAAAAAACATAATCAAGACTGGTGGTGGGAACGCTTGGAACCGGTTTCTTTACAACCTCGTTAAGCACCGGCGGATGCGCGCGTGTGTGGTCCGCTGCGGAATGTTATCTGATTGGAACGGAGGCACAGATGAAATCCATCGCAACGTCACTCATGTTTGTTGGAGAGCAGGCTGGGAAAGCCGAGGAGGCCATCAGGTTTTATACCTCGCTATTCGTTGGTTCAGAGATCGACGATATTCAACGTTACCAGGCCGGCGAGCATGAACCAGAAGGTTCTGTGAAAATGGCGAAGTTTAAGATAAACGGTCGAGAGTTTATGGCGCTCGACAGCCACCTTGATCACCAATTTACGTTTACGCCCTCCATGTCGCTGTATGTTGAGTGCGAATCGGCGGGCGAAATTGAGGAAGTATTTAAAGCCCTGGCAGAAGGTGGCTCAGAGCTAATGCCGCTGGATAATTATGGTTTTAGCCAGAAATTCGGGTGGTTGAATGATAGGTATGGTGTGTCTTGGCAGCTAAACCTGTCGAACTAGTGTGGCGACAACTCCAGCCCAAAACCGTGCGCAGTGTTACGCAGTTTCCGCGGTTGCCGGAGGCCCTACATTGAACGCATAGGAGACTCAGACAATGGCGACAGATAAACAGCCACTACCGGAGGTCGTTTCTCCGGAACAGTGGAAAGCGGCGCTGGATCAGCTTCTTGTAAAAGAGAAAGAGTTAACCCGGGCACGGGATGCACTGAACGCTGAGCGTCGGAAGTTACCGATGGTGAAGGTGGCCAAGCGCTATACGCTCCAGGGAGAAAATGGCGCAGCGTCCCTGCTCGATTTGTTTGAAGGGCGCCGTCAGCTCATTGTTTATCACTTCATGTTTGCCCCGGATTGGAATGCTGGCTGCGACGGTTGCTCCTGGTTGGTAGATGCCATGACTCACCCGGCCCACCTGCATGCTCGCGATACGTCGTTGGTTATGGTGTCACGTGCACCAAGAGAAAAGCTCACGCAGTACAGGTCGCGGATGGGATGGACGGCGCCTGTTCCATGGTATTCGTCTTACGAGAGCGACTTTAACGTCGATTTCGGCGCAACCACGGATAACGGCGAAAGGCACGGTGCCAGTGTTTTTATTCGCGACGGAGATGATATCTACCGCACCTACTATACGGGTGCGCGTGGCGTCGAATATCTCGGCACTCTCTGGACATATCTGGATTTGACCCCCTTTGGTCGTCAGGAGACGTGGGAAGACTCACCGGAAGGCTGGCCGCAGACGGAGCCCTATGTCTGGAATCGCCGCCACGACGAGTACGACGTCTGACAACTCATATGGAGGAAAGATGATATGAACACGGCTCCCGCACCCTATCCCATCGGTAAGCCTGGCACTCCCTGGGGTGAGGTGGAACGTGCTGAGTGGTTGTCACAGCAGACCCGTCAACGGAGCTATGAGTCTGATGTGTTGAGCGTGATCGAGCGTCTGCGCCCACGTTTTGATGTGGAAGAATATGGCCGTCTGGATTATGGCGCCAACCATTATCCGCTGATGGCGATTCGCAGCCGCGACTGGCGTGAGGATTTGCCAGTCGTGCTGATAACAGGCGGGGTACACGGCTATGAAACCAGCGGTGTACACGGCGCACTGCAGTTTCTTGATCAGCATGCGGCGGATTACGCGGGCCGTGTCAATCTGTTGGTCGCGCCGTGCGTCAGCCCTTGGGCATACGAGCGCATTCATCGCTGGAACCCGAACGCGGTCGACCCGAACCGTTCGTTCCGAGATGACGGTTTGGCGGATGAGGCGGCGGCGCTTATGCGACTGGTGGCCCCCGTTCGCGATCATGCATTGATGCATATCGATCTGCACGAGACCACTGATACGGATGAAACCGAGTTTCGTCCCGCGCTCGCGGCCCGAGACGGCAAGCCGTTCGAGCCGGGGGAAATTCCTGACGGCTTCTATCTGGTCGATGACAGCGAAAGCCCAGAGCCCGAGTTCCAACAGGCGTTGATTGAGGCGGTGGAGCAGGTCACACACATCGCACCGGCTGATGGTAACGGCGAGATCTTTGGCTCACCGGTCGCCGCTCGGGGCGTCATTCAGTACCCGCTCAAACAGCTGGGCCTGTGTGCCAGTATCACTAGTGCTCCATACAGAACCACCACCGAAGTCTATCCCGACAGCGCACGAGTGACCCCCGAGCAATGCAATGCAGCGCAGGCTGCTGCCGTGTGTGCGGCGATCGACTACGTGCTGGTGAGCCCGTAGGGAAGGACAGTCATGATTCTGCAACTAACGTGGGTCGTTATGAGCAGCACAAATGTTTGAGGGGCTGCTCAACCCCGGCGGCTTCCAACTGTCTATTCCGTAATTTGTCTCTGGTTGAAAAAGCCCCTTCCGGCCGTAACGTCATGATGAGTGAGGCGAAAATTCCCCATCACTCAATTGCACCAGTGGGAGGTAAGCAATGGCAAACGCACAAAACTGGAAACGCGAGCGGGAACAGTATCAGGCGGCCTGGGCCAAGTACCAGAACGTGGCTGAGCGGATAGATGCCAAATACGAAAGCCTCGATAGTGGCATCAAGGACCAGGCGCCCGCCGAGGAAGATCTATCGGAGCTACAGGAAGCCTGGAAAGAGCTTGAGAACGCTCGTGAGCGCCTTGGTGAGTATAACAATGAGCTCCATGAGCGGCATATGGCCCAAGGTAAAAGCATGTGATTTTGTTGAGCAAGACCGCGCCATTCTGAGGAAGCGCTAGAGGCGTATCCTGAACGCGTGTCTAGATAGCTTTTATCCGTGTCAAAGGCCGGAGAGTAGTGCTACTCTCCGGCCTTTATATTTGGATGGCAGTTAAAGCCAGGTCAGGCCCGCGCTGATAATGATGCCGGTGACGATCAGCAGCATCAGGCAGTAGCCCATGATGTCCTTGGCTTTCAGCCCAGCGATGGCAAGCACCGGCAGAGCCCAGAAAGGTTGCAAGAGATTGGTCCAGGCGTCGCCCCACGCAACCCCCATGGCCACTCTGGATATGTCAGCGCCAAGCTCCTGTGCAGCAGGCAGCATAACCGGCGCCTGAACGGCCCACTGGCCGCCGCCGGATGGCACAAATATGTTGACCACCCCGGCGCTGATAAAGCTCCAGAATGGCAAGCTCTCGGCGCTCGCAATGGACACAAACCCTGTTGAGATGCTTGCTGCCAGTCCGGAAGCTGTCATTACGCTCATGATGCCGGCGTAGAACGGAAACTGGATAACGATGCCGGCGCCGCCTTTCACGGCTTCATTCAGGCTGGCAAGCAGGCGCTTTGGGGTCTGGTGCAGGATGATGGCAACGAACAGGAACATGAAGTTCACGATGTTCAGGTTCAGCCCGCGACCCTCGATAAAGTATTGGAAGATGAATGCGATACCACTGAATCCGATCAGCCAGGCAAGTGTTCTGCTGTTCTCCAGATAGTCGGCCGGGCGATTGATAACAACCGAAGTGTCGGGCTCATCGTCCAGGATTTTGGGGTCCGCGTACACGCTGTCTCTTTCGTTGGGCAGCATGAGGCGGTTAACCAGGGGCACAATAATAAAAAGTGCAGCGACGATGGCCAAGTTGAAGAAGGCGAAGATGGTTTCACTGGTGCCGATAACGCCGATCACATCTGCAGTGAAGTGGTTTTCGGTGGCAATCGTCAGTGGGATGGAGCCTGCAAGCCCGCCGTGCCAGACAATGAACCCGGAATAGGCACTGGCAATCAGCAACGGATAGTGTACGCGGATTTGCCGGGCGAGGGCTTTGGCAAACAGCGCGCCGACCACCAGGCCAAAGCCCCAGTTGATCCAACTGGCGATCAGCGCGATGAAGGTAACCAGTACAATTGCCTGGCCCGGTGTTCTGGCAAGGCCTGCAATCCGGTTCAGGATGCCACGCACCAGTGGGGTGCTCGCCATCATGAAGCCGGTGACCAGTACCAGCAGCATTTGCATTGAGAAGGTCAGCAGGTTCCAGAAACCGTCCCCCCACATCTCTACTACCGCCATGGGGCTATGCCCCTGGAACGCCATAGCGGCAACGAATGACAGCAGTGTCAGTATGATGACGAATAGGTAGGGGTCCGGTAGGTATTTGTCTACCAGACTGACCATAGGTTTGGCTGCTCTGTCTAACACATTGTCCCCCAATATTTTTTTCAGCTTGTTTTGTTGCTGGCAAGCTAAACTAAAAGCCTGGGGTAGCACCAACTATCCTTTCGCCGTATTGCATTACTCATTCATTGGGGGAGGGGGTACTCCCACCTTCGTCTATTGCTCCCAGATAGCCCGATTTCTATAATCAATCGTTGGTCCGCTGCCTGATAGCGGCACAGCGATCTTCACAATCCCAATAAAAAGGAAAACCACATGTTGAAACGTCGCTCTCTTCTTGCTGCCGCGGCGGCTACCCTGCTGTTCAGTGCCGTTGCTCAAGCCGACTACAAGGATGAATACACCGTTTCCACCGTACTGCCGTCTGCGTTTCCCTGGGGCCAGGCTGCCGACAAATGGGTGGAGCTGGTGAAAGAGCGCTCCGATGGGCGTATCAACATGAAAATCTACAGCAACTCCCAACTGGTTTCCGGTGACCAGACCAAAGAGTTCTCGGCGATGCGCTCCGGGCTGATCGATATGTCGGTGGGGTCCACCATCAACTGGTCGCCTCAGGTGCCCGAGCTGAACCTGTTTTCCCTGCCTTTCCTGATGCCGGATTATGCCGCCATCGATGCGATCACCCAGGGCGAGGCTGGCGAAGCTGTCTTTGCCGCGATCAAGAAGCGTGGTGTTACACCGCTGGCCTGGGGCGAGAATGGCTTCCGCGAGCTCTCCAACTCCAAGCTGACCATCGATGAGCCGGCCGACCTGGATGGCCTGAAAATACGCGTAGTCGGTTCGCCGCTGTTCCAGGATACCTTTACGGCCCTGGGCGCTAACCCCACCCAGATGAGCTGGGCCGATGCCAAGCCGGCGCTGACCACCGGTGCCGTCGACGGCCAGGAGAACCCGCTATCGGTCTTTGACGTGGCGCGTATCGATCAGGTTGGCCAGAAGTACCTGACCCGCTGGCACTACATGGCAGACCCGCTGGTGTTTGCAGTCAGCAACAGCATCTGGGACCAGTTCAGCGAGGAAGACCAGGCGCTGCTGAAGCAGGCGGCGATTGATGCAGGCCAGTGGGAAATCGAGAAATCCCGTAGCGAAATCGATGCGACCCTGGCCGCCATCAAGGAACGTGGCGTAGAGGTCACCGAACTGACTGATGAGCAGCGTGATGCCTTCATGAAGGCCACCCAGTCGGTTTATGAAACTTGGACTCCGCGCATTGGCGAGGATCTGGTCAAGCAAGCGCAGGAAGCGGTCGCCAACCGTAACCAGTAAGCGCGATCTGTTCAGGCGCCCACCGTTGCAGGTGGGCGCTCTTTCCGAACCGGAGTTACCATGCCGTCCCGTCCTCCCAAATTCCGGCTCGATGCCTGGCTGGCCACCATTGCCCTGGTTGCGATCTGCTTGATCAGCCTCGGCAATGTGATCGTGCGCTACGCGACAGATGCCTCCTTTGCCTTTACCGAGGAATTCTCGGTGTTCCTTTTGGTGGTGCTTACCTTCGCAGGCGCTGCGGTGGCTGCGCGACACAACCAGCACATTCGCATTGAGTTGATCGAGCACTATCTGCCGCCCTGGGCACGAAAGGTGGTGTTTGTCCTGCAATGGCTGGGCGGGGTGACAGTCCTGGGGATCATGACGTGGTATGGCAGTACCTTCGCCATGCAGGAATACCAGTGGGAGTCATTGTCACCAGGCCTGGGATTACCTAACTGGATTTACGTGATCTGGCTGCCGCTACTATCTGCAGCCATCATTATCCGCCTGACCCAGAACCTTGTTGATCGCCTTCGCGGCCGGGAAGCCCCAGAGGTGATCCATGAGTCCTGATCTGCTGATGATTGGCAGTTTCCTGCTGGCGTTGCTGTTGGGCATGCCGGTCGCAATTGCCCTGGGCCTGGGCGGGCTGGTGGGTATCGTCGCGGGACTGCCGCCCGCGATGCTGGGCACGTTTGGTACCAACACGTATAACAGCGTGGCCAAATACCCGCTGATTGCGATTCCCCTGTTTATCCTGACCGGCCTGATCTTCGAGCGTGCGGGCGTTGCCGCCGCGCTGGTGCGGTTTGCCCAGTCGATCATCGGCCCCCGCCATGGTGGGCTGACCGTTGTTGCGGTGCTGGTGTGCCTGATCATGGGTGGCATGAGCGGTTCTGGTCCAGCTGATGCGGCCGCTGTTGCCATGGTGATGCTGCCAAGCATGCAGAAGGCCGGTTATCCGAAGCCGTTTTCGGCGTCATTGATTGCGGCTTCGTCGTCCACAGCAATCCTGATTCCGCCGTCCATTGCATTGATTCTTTATTCCATCGTGGTGCCTGGTGTTGATCTGCGGGCGCTGTTCGCCGCCGGTATTTTTCCGGGCATTCTGGCGGGCGTGTCCCTGCTGGCGCCAGCGTTGTATTTTGCGAAGAAGTACCGTTGGGAAGACCCCGAAGCGGTAGAACGCCCGCCTTTCTGGCCCAGCCTCAAGGCGGCCTTGCCCGCGCTGTTTGCACCGGTGATCATTCTTGGCGGCCTGCGCTCAGGCCTGTTTACGCCCACTGAGGCGGCCGTGGTGGCGGTGGCATACGGCGTGCTGGTCGGTTGCGTGTTGTATCGCAATCTCAGTCTGCGGAACCTCTGGGGCCTAATGACAGACGCCGCCGTTACCTCCGGCGTGGTGATGTTTATCATTGCGCTGGCGGGCATCTTCGCCTGGGCGGGGACGACGCTGGGTACTTTCCAGCACCTTGCGGATGCCTTGTTGTCGCTCTCGGAAAACGGCTGGGTGCTGTTGGGTCTGGTGATGGTCCTGGTGCTGATTGCCGGGATGCTGCTGGATGCCATCTCGATCTACCTGATCCTGATTCCGATTGTTCTGCCGCTGATGAATCACTTTGGCTGGAACCCGATCTGGTTTGGCATATTGCTGGCCATGAACATCGCCATTGGCCAGTTCACACCACCGGTCGCCGTGAACCTGATGGTCACCACCCGCATCGCCAACATCCGCCTGGAACACACCATCGGTTGGGCCATGGTGTTTGTGGCTGCGATGGCTCTTAGCCTGGTGTTGGTGATGCTGGTGCCGGGGATTGCGTTGTGGTTGCCACAGAAGCTTGGTTATGTGGTGGGGCCGTGGTAGTCCGGTTTGGTGCCATACCAAATACCATAGGAACGTCTAGCAATGGCTAAAACCAGAAACATTGAGTCAGTTGTCGAACTTCAGGGTGACTTGGCCAATAAACATAAGGCGTACAAGCCTGGTGAGGAGAACTCTTCCGAAACTCTTCATGTCCAGATAGCGGAAGACTTTGAAACGTTACAGAAAAACGGCTATGTCATTATCGAGGGCCTGCTTTCCAGCTCAGAGCTACAGTCCATTCGCCAAGCGACCGGGCCGCTTCTGGACAAGCCAGGGCGTAACAGCTTTGAAGGTGTAAAAACACAAAGGGTTTATAACGTTCTGGAACAAACGCGGGTGATCGATTCACTGGCGGTTCATCCAAGAATCACAGGCTTGCTGAGTCGCCTGTTTCAGCCCAACTACTTGCTCAGCCAGGCACAGATCATCAATATCCTGCCTGGAGAAGCAGCCCAACCTTTGCACTTCGATGACGGTTTCTATCCCGTTCCGCGGCCACGAAAACCCTTTGGCGCCGCCACCGTTTGGGCTATTGATGAATTTACCGAGGACAACGGGGCAACCGTTCTCATTCCAGAAAGTCACTTGCTCGGGCAGGAAATAGTCACCGACCGAAGTAAAACCATTCCAGCCATTATGCCTGCCGGTTCTGTGGTGTTTTTCCTGGGTACAACGTGGCACGGAGGTGGCGGAAACCAGTCCGATTCTTCTCGTCTCGCGGTGACCTGTCAGTATTGCGAGCCATGGCTCAGGCCTCAAGAGAACTTCTTTCTTGAGTTGAGCCAGGAAACCCTGAAGAGTATCCCGGAGCATTTGCTGAGTATGGTGGGATACTCTATTCATCCGCCGTTTATGGGAATGGTCAATGGCATGCATCCCAAGCGGACTCTGAAGAATCGAACTCAACCGTGAGATAAGAATGACCATCCAGAATTTGCTCGGTGGTGATTTTCCGATTGGCATCAGCCGCTATTGCCCTGTTGCAAGCAACGGCCGAAGCTGAAGGGCGCGGGGACTTTTTGCCGTTGTAAGCCGGGTAAAATGGCAGTGGCCGTAAAGAAGTGTCGGCTGCAATGCTTACACGAAAATGGGCGGGTGTGGGTGAGTAATCACGTTCACAATATCCTATGACTGAACATGTTCTCTATCACTATTCCAAGACCAGAAAACAGCGGGCGAAACTGTTCGTTCGGATGGGTGTTGTTTGCTGGGTATACGTCATTGCCTTGTTGCTTTATGAGGAATTTGGAGAACAATCAGTCCCGGAAAGCCTGTACCTGGCCACGCTGATTGTGTTTCCGGTGGCCAGCGTCATTCTGTTTCTGATTGCGCGGTGGCATATCCGCAACCCTGCTACCTATCGTGCGGTGATCACACCTGAACGGTTTGTGGTCGAGTATCCCAAATCTGAGCAATGGTCGTTCAGTGTGAACGTTGCAGACATCAAGCGTTTTGAGAACCGGCAAACTCGGTCCCATGCCGGCAAGGGCATACCGGAGCATGGGATTCTTATGAAAGATGGGAGTTTCCACCACATTTCCATGAACTATGGAAACAACATTCGGGACATGTACAACGCCGTAAAAGCGGTGAACCCCGACGTCGTATTTCCATACAAGGTGAACACTAAGGCGCAGGGTCTAGGTATCAACAAGGATTACGATACTTAGTGCCAACAGGTTTTCGCGCGCGATACTCAGGCACCGGCAACCCACCAATTCCCCAATCCTCCAGCGCCACTTCATCAATCACAACCATTGTCGAGCCTGGATTCTTGTTCAGTACCTGAACAAGCAGGTCGGTAACGCCCGCGATCAGTTCCGCTTTCTGTTGCGCAGAAGGTCCCTTGCCCTCCGGGCCGCCTTCGCGGGTAATTTTGATATTGACGTACGGCATGGTCAGTCTCCCTGGCTTGTCATTTCATAGTGAAAGATTTTGGCCATGATGGCCCAGCGGCCTTGATCGTAGATCAGGGTCAGGAAATCGGTGTAGTCGCGGCCCATCATGGTCATTTCCACTCGCGCGAACGCGAGAGTCGGGCCTCCCGTTTCGATCGAAATGATGCGCTCGTTGCGGGTTTCTCCGTTGCTTGCTGGCGGCACCCGTTGATCCAGCACCTGCCGGTATTCGTCGAACGACAGTACCCGGTAATCCTCTGGTGTTGCACTCACATACTGGGCGTGCGGATGGAACACGCCAGAGAGCATGGCGCTGTCGGCCTTGTGCAGTCCTTCAAAATAGGTTTCGAGCAGGACCGGGATGGCTTCGTAAGGCTTGGGTGAGTTCATTGTGCGACCAGTCCTTCCGACAACATTGCGGCTTTAACGCTCGGCCGGGCCGCCATGCGATTCCAGAGGGTGTTCAGGAACGGCCAATCCTTGAGATCGATCCCGGGCACGGCGGCCCAACTGCACACTACAAAAAGGTAGGCGTCAGCAACGGTGAAGGTGTCGCCCACCAGATAGGCTCGACCATCGTCGAGCAGAGACTCCAGGTAGTCGAAATGGCGGAGGATGGTCTCCAGTGCCTGGGCACGCTGTTCGTCCGTTGCGCTGGCTTTGAAGAAGGGGCCAAAGGCCTTGTGCAGCTCTGATGCAATGTAGTTCAGGTGCTCCTGCAAACGGGCTCGCTCAAGGGTGCCTACGTCGGGTATCAATGTAGTTGATTCCGCCAGGTATTGAAGGATCGCAGCGCCTTCGGTCAGTACCGCTCTGCCGGTATCCAGCGCCGGCACATAACCTTTGGGGTTGACGGTTTTATAGTCGATACCGGACTCGGTGCGCTGGGTTTGGGTATCAACGGGCTCAAGGGTGAAATCAATACCCAGTTCTCTAAGTACAATGTGTGTCGCCAGTGAGCAGGCGCCGGGCTTGAAATACAGTTTCATGGGTGGATCTCCTCTGTGTGATAAGCACTGGGCTTGGACACAGAGGAGATTACTGCCTGCAATAAGAATAAAATAATATTGAGTTATTATGATAATGATAATTTAATAGAATCATCTTTGGGTGAAGAAACAAGAGGCGTCGATGAAGCTGGAGCAATTGCGTGTACTGGATGCCATCGTGACGCAAGGCAGCTTTCGCAAAGCGTCTGAGGTGCTCTACAAATCCCAGCCCGCTTTGAGCCAGGCTATCAAAAGCCTGGAAGAGGAAACCGGGCTAACCCTGCTGTCCCGGGAGAGTTACCGCCCGGTGCTTACCCCAGCCGGTAAGGCCTATTACCGCCAGGCACGGGGTGTGCTGGACCAGGTACAGGCTCTGAAGGAGTTGGCCGGCAAGTTGTCGGCCAGCCAGGAAGCGGAGGTGCGGCTGTCGGTATCCGCCACTTGTCCGTTGGGTAATCTCCTGTCAGTGATTGGTGAGCTCAAGGAGGCATACCCAGCCACGGATATCCGGCTGATGTCGGATGCCATGGGTGGCAGTGCAGAACGACTCATGGCGGGCGAGGTTGATTTTATCATCGCCACAATGGATGGTCTTTCCACAGAGGCAGTTCATGCTTCGCCCTACACCGCCGTGAATATCATCCCGGTAGCCCATCCCGGCTATGGTCCGGCAAGCAGTCGCAAGCGGCTGAGCAATGCTGAAATGCGCCCGTACGTTCAGGTTGTGGTGGCGGGTACCGGGCAGGGGCAATATGACCAGAGCCGGGACGTGGTTCCGGAGAGCCTACGGTGGACGGTGTCGGATTTTGCCGCTAAAAAAGAGATTGTGCTGGCCAGAATGGGATGGGGCGGTCTGCCGGAGCACTTGATTGCCCGTGAATTGGAGGCCGGCGAACTGGTAACGCTTGATCTGAAAGGTTACCCGATCCGCCGTTCACAGCTTCATCTGGTGCGTCGTCGGGAAGGCGCTCTGGGGGTGGTTGCCCATGAGCTTTGGGAGCGACTCTCCACCAATTAAGAATCTAGAGGTAAAAAATGACCATCCAGAATGTGCTGGGAATTGATCTGCCCGTCATCCAGGCGCCAATGGCCGGTGTGCAGGGGCATGAACTGGCTGTAGCGGTGTCCAATGCTGGAGGGCTGGGCTCGTTGCCCTGTGCCATGCTTAGCTCTGAGGCACTGCGAAAAGAGTTGGAAGCACTGACAAGCCAGACCAGTAAGCCCTACAACGTCAACTTCTTCTGTCACACGCCCCCAGAGCCAGATGCCGATGCAGAGCATCATTGGCGCAAAGCGCTGTCGCCATATTTCGACGAGTTGGGTATCGATTCTAATGATGTATCCGCGCAAGCGGGAAGGGCCCCTTTCAGCTCTGAGGCAGCGGATGTCTTGGCGGACTTCAAGCCACCGGTGGTGAGTTTCCACTTTGGCTTGCCGGCACCCGAGTTGATGGCTCGTATAAGAGGGTGGGGCGGGAAGATACTGTCGACCGCCACAACCGTGGACGAAGCGCTTTGGTTGGAGGCGCAGGGCGTCGATGCCATTATCGCGCAAGGGCTTGAAGCGGGCGGCCATCGCGGGTTTTTTCTGTCGCGGGACATCAGTACTCAGGTCGGCACTTTTGCCTTGATTCCACAATTGGTAGACGCGGTGAACATTCCCGTTATCGCCGCTGGCGGTATTGCAGACTCCAAAGGCGTAGTGGCTGCAATGGCGCTTGGGGCGGCCGGAGCGCAGATTGGCACCGCGTATTTGTTGTGCCCCGAAGCTCAAACCAAAGCAGTGCATCGCGCCGCCCTGAAATCAGAGACCAGCCGTGTAACCGCACTGACAAATCTGTTTAGCGGTGGCGCCGCCCGGGGTATTGTGAACCGAATAATGCGTGAATTGGGGCCGATGAGTTCCAAAGCTCCTGCTTTCCCCCTGGCATCATCCGCCATTGCACCATTACGTGCGAAAGCCGAAGCTGAGGGGAGCGGTGACTTTTCGCCTCTGTGGGCGGGGCAGAATGTTGGTGGCTGCAAGGAGGTTTCGGCGGCAGCTCTTACGCGGGAACTGGCAGGTTGGGTGGGTAAGTAACTTCAAAACCGAGTGACAGGCTCAGGAGCAAGTTTGCATGGAAGATTGAGACTTCCGCGAATCAGCAAGCCAGAGCCGGTGATGTTTGAGGGCTAGTCGACGCTATGATGCAGCGAGAAGCCAAATTAACCTTGTCTTCGTAGTTGCCTGCAATAGACTGATAACAGCAGCCGGAAGCCCGTCTTAGGGTGTTGTGGCAGCTTGATAATCTGATAATCAAAGAAAGGCCAACCAATGAGAGGAATAATCGTGCCCGCTATCTTTCCTTTTTACCGCGCAGCGGCTTTTACCCTTGTTCTGATCTCCGGGCCGGCTCTGGCGGCTGACCCTGTGGTGGTGTCGTCCAAGATCGATACGGAAGGTGCTGTGTTGGGCCAGATGGTCCTGCAAACCCTTGAAGAAGCCGACATTCCGGTTGAGAATCGCCTGCAGCTCGGCGCGACCAACATCGTGCGCAACGCCATCAAGGCTGGTGAGATAGACCTGTATCCGGAGTACACCGGCAATGCTGCTTTCTTCCATGACCAGGCAGATCGGGACATCTGGAAAGATGCCGCCAAGGCTTACGAGCAGGCTGCCAGCCTTGATAAGAAGGCCCATAACATTGTCTGGCTAACACCGGCGAAAGCCAACAATACCTGGGCCATGAGTGTGCGGGGCGATCTGGCACGTGAGAACGGCTTGAACACGCTTGAAGATCTGGCTTCCTATATCAATGGCGGCGGCGCCTTCAAGTTTGCGGCCAGTGCCGAGTTTGTTGAATCCGCCAGTGCCTTGCCGGCGTTCCAGGAAGCGTACGGTTTCAAACTGGGGTCTGATCAGTTGCTGATCCTGTCCGGCGGCAACACTGCTGCAACGCTCCGGGCTGCGGCCCTGACCGACAACGATGTGAATGGCGCCATGACCTACGGCACTGATGGTGGTCTGAACGCACTCGATCTGAAGGTGATGGAGGACACATTGGGTGTCCAGCCGGTCTATCAGCCCGCGCCTATCGTGCGCGCAGAGGTGCTGGAAACGTATCCGAACATCCGCGAAGTTCTTGCGCCGGTCTTTGAGTCACTGGACCTGGAGACTCTTCAGCGCCTGAATGGCCAGGTTGCGGTGAATGGTGTGCCTGCCGAAGCAGTTGCGCGGGACTATCTGGATTCCCTGGCTCAGGACTAAGATTTGGCGATCACCGAGACTTTGCGCCCAAACCGAGTCATTCCGGTGCTTGGGGTGTTGGCCCTGGCACTGGTCTGGTTGCTGGACCTTGGTACTATCCAACCCAACCGTATTGTTCCGGGCACCGGCCATGGCCTGCTTTCGGCCGTGGGATGGACAGGGGCAGGGCTGGTTACGGGGATTCTGCTGGCGACCATTGTGCTGTCCACATTGCCGTTGCGTCGGCGCTATGAGCTCCTGCTCGGTTTGATTGGGCTTTCACTGGCAACGATGCCGCTGTTGCTGGATATGTTTGCCGCCCTCCATCTGCCCGAGGGGGCGCCCTACGCCCGTTCGTCGGTCGGGGCAGGGTTCTGGTCTCTTCTGTTCCTGCTTTCGCTGATGTTGATTGAGACCCTTGGCCGGCTCGAAGCCCGGCGTTGGTTGCAACTGATACTGCTCGTGTTTATCGGTGGGAGCTGGATTGTCCTGCTGCGTGGCGAGGGCCTGGAGAGTCTGTCCCTGGTGCGGGAGTTCAACGCTCGCCCCGACAAGTTCCAGCAAGCGCTCTGGACGCACCTGGCCCTGGCATTGGGTGCGGTCGCCATCAGTGCCGGCCTGGCGTTCGCCCTGGCGCTTAAAATGATCCGCAGCCCCGCCTGGCAGCGCCCTCTTCTGGGCGCCGTGAGTTTTCTGCAAACCATTCCAAGCCTTGCGGTGTTTGGTTTGCTGATTGCGCCACTCAGTGCGCTCTCGTCAGCGCTCCCGTTTCTGCAGGATCTTGGCATCCGGGGAATTGGTTGGGCGCCAGCGCTGCTGGCGTTGATCGCTTACAGTTTGCTGCCGATGGTGCGCAACACCTTTGTGGCCATTACCGAAGTTCCCGAAAGCCTGGCCGATGCGGCGCGGGGTATGGGTATGAATGAACACCAGGTGTTTTATCAGCTCAAGCTGCCGTTGGCGCTGCCGGTGATGATTGAGGGTGTACGTATCACAACCATTCAGGCAATCGGCCTTACTGCGGTAGCCGCCCTCATCGGAGCGGGTGGTTTCGGTGGTTTTATCTTTCAGGGGCTGGGGCAGGCGGCTATGGACCTGGTGTTGCTCGGCGCCTTGCCTACGATTGCGTTGGCGCTGCTTGCCGATGCGTTACTCACGATGCTGGCGGCCAGTCTCAAGCCGACACCGGCAACGGCCTGATAGGGGAAGGAACTGGTCGGATGATTGAACTGAAAAATGTCTCCCGGCGTTTCGGCGATACTATCGCAGTGGATGGGGTTAACCTGACCATCGAAACCGGTGAAGTCTGCGTGCTGGTGGGCAGTTCCGGCTGCGGTAAATCGACCACGCTGCGCATGATCAACCGTCTTTTGCCCCACAGCGTTGGCGAGATATTGGTGGATGGTGAGGACATCACCACCATGAATCCGGAACAGCTGCGGCTGAACATGGGGTATGTGATCCAGGGTACGGGGCTGTTTCCTCACTGGACGGTGGCGCGCAACATCGCCATGGTGCCCAGGCTATTGAACTGGCCGAGGGAGCGGATCGACGCACGCGTCGACGAGTTGATGACCTTGCTGGATCTCGACCCCAGCGCCCACGCCAACAAATACCCCCAGCAATTGTCTGGCGGCCAGGCGCAACGGGTCGGTGTTGCGCGGGCACTGGCGGCGGACCCCAACATTTTGTTGATGGACGAACCTTTCGGTGCATTGGATGCGATAACGCGGGAAAACCTCCAACTGGAAATGCTGCGGATCCAGAAGCAGGTCCGTAAAACCACTGTTTTCGTGACCCACGATATTGATGAAGCACTGAAGCTGGCCACCCGCATTGCCGTGATGGATCAGGGGCGCATCATCCAGCATGACACGCCGGAGAATATCCTCCGACATCCAGCATCTGACTTTGTTGAAAACCTGATTGGCAAGCAGGACCGCGGTCTGAAACTGATGAGCCTGCGGCCTGTGCGGGACCTGATGGCCAATCACACCGAGCCGCGGCAGTCCGAACCTGGGGAGCATGTGCTCAGGGAGGAGGACAGTATTCGCCTGGCCCTGTCCGTGATGCTCTGGCAGGACCTGCGACAGGTTGCGGTGTTCAATGCGCAAGGGCAGGAGACGGGTGTGATTACCCGTGAACGCATTATCCAGGAAGGCGTGTAATGCGTGTCTGGTTACCTGCCACTCTTTTGGCCTCGCTGCTGCTCGCGCTGAGTGCCGGCATGCCGGTGCTGGAGCCATTGTTTAACTGGGTGCAGCCGGGCAAGCAGCAGGTGATCTATGACCGGGAGAGCTTTTTATTCCTGCTTCAGAATCACCTGATGCTGGTCGTCGTATCGGCGGCCGTGGGTACGTTCGTTGCGGTGGCTGGCGGCATCTTTGTTACCCGTCCTTTTGGCCGCGATTTCCTGCCTCTGGTCGGCCAGGTGGCTTCTATTGGCCAGACCTTTCCTCCAGTGGCTGTACTTGCGTTGGCGGTACCGGTGCTTGGTTTCGGCGAGGCACCGATTCTTCTCGCGTTGGTCCTTTATGGCTTGCTTCCCATTCTGCGTAATACCCTGGCGGGTCTGGAAGGTATCAATCCGGCTGTGCGGGAGGCCGCACTGGGTATGGGCATGTCGCCAGTGCAGGTCCTTGTGCGAGTAGAACTGCCCCTGGCCGGAAGGGTCATTCTCGCGGGTATTCGAACCTCTGTTACTATCAATATCGCGACCGCCGCTATCGGCTCAACCATTGGAGCCCGCACCCTGGGCGATCCGGTGATTGCCGGGCTGGTGAACGGCAATACCGCGTATGTGCTGCAAGGGGCGATTCTGATCGGGTTGCTTGCGCTGACAACGGATAGCCTGTTTGAAGCACTTGAACGATTCTGGGATCGTCGATTGCAATCCGTAGGAGTCTAGATGGGTAGTTATCTGCTGTTCGTAGTTATCGCTATAGCGACTGTCCTCAGCCCGGGGCCAGGCGTTATGTTGACACTGACCAACGCCATTCGGTTCGGTGTGTCCGGTGCCTTCGGCGGAATTCTGGGGATTGCCTTTGGTACGTTCATTGTTGCGGGTATTTCAGCCACAAGCCTGGGCATTGTACTGGCGACGTCGGCGACGGCGTTTAGCATCATGAAGTTTATTGGTGCCGCCTACCTGATTTATCTGGGGGTAAAACTGTGGCGGTCTCCTGTTGCGGAAATGGAGGAAGCGGCGGCGGCAGCTCGGAGCAGGAAACTCCAGTTTCTTGAGGGGCTGACATTGCAACTCACAAACCCGAAAGCCGTATTCTTCTTCCTGTCTGTTTTTCCTCAATTTATTGATTACTCGACTGAATTTGTCGGCCAGTTTGCCCTTTTGGTCGTCACTTACAGCGCTTTGGTTGTCGCCATCCACTTGCTGTATGCGCGCCTCGCCAGATCAGCCCGTGGCTGGCTTTCTTCCGAGAAAGGTGGGCAGTTAGTCAATAAACTGGGTGGGGCGACGTTTGTTGGTTTTGGGGTGGGGCTGGCAACGGCGAGCAGGTAGCGGCGAATCACTTCCAGCGCTTGTATGGGTGCTTCAGTCGTTGGAAACTGCTCCATTGTCTGTGGTGTAGCCATCGGTTAGATTTCCCAAACATGTCGGCGATAAGGTCAAAGAAAGTGGTAATGCCTAGTGCATGTCGAGGGGAGGAAAAGCATGGAGCAAAGTGAAACAAACTCTCAGTTCAACGCGGAATTACTTTGTCCGGCGAAGCCCGGCGAAGGCGCTCCCTGGGCCTTTATCGTTCTGCCCCGGGAGGCAAGCGAAAAGCTTCCCAGGCGGGGAAGAACAACGGTAGAGGCCAGCCTCAACGGTCATCATTTTCAGGTAACGCTCGAGCCCGATGGTCAATTGAGCCATTGGCTAAAGGTGAGCAAGGAACATCTCGAAGCTGCAGGTGTGAGCGTCGGTGATGTTGTTGATTTGGGCATCAGGCCGGTGGACCAGGAACCTGAACCAGAAGTTCCCTCGGACCTGCAAGAGGCGTTGGAAGCGGCTCCTGAGGCTCGGGTGGTTTGGAATGAGACAACCACCATCGCGCGTCTGGACTGGATTCATTGGATTGTCTCAGCCAAGCAGGCAAAAACCCGGACGAAGCGGATTAGCGATGCGTGCGACATGCTGGCCTCGGGAAAGCGGCGCGTTTGCTGCTTTGATCCTTCAGGGTATTACAGCAAAGCACTCAGTGCGCCCAAGGCGGCGGACACACAGGAGATTGGATGAGCAAGCCCGTTGTTTCAAGCCCCCTGCGGCGAGCTTTCCCGCTTGTCGCAATCCTTTTGCTCACCGCCTGCGATGCGCCACAACTTCTTCCGCCTGACGCCCGCCTTCCGGACGGCAGTACCTATTCCGGTGATATTCAGGATGGTTACTTTCACGGTGAAGGCGTTCAGGAATTTGCCAGTGGCATGGTCTACACCGGCCAGTTTCAGGAAGGCTACTGGCACGGCCATGGTGAGCTCGAATCTCCGGCGGGTTGGCATTACGAGGGCGAGTTCCAGAAAGGGACGATGTCGGGACAGGGCGTAATCGAAGACGACGGCAGTCGCTACGAGGGGGAATTCCGGAACGGTGAGTTTCACGGTGAGGGGCGTTACGAAGCCGGTGGCAGTGTCTATATCGCTGAGTTTGAAGATGGCGAGCCCGTGGAGGGAAAACACGTTACGGATTACGGCACCTACGAAGGGGAGTTCCGTGACTGGTATTACCACGGGGAAGGCAGCTACGCCTTTACCGGCGAATCGGAGGATCTGGGCAGCCTCACAGGAACCTGGGAGTTTGGTGAGTTCGTCGATCAGGAAGAGTACGTCGCGGAAGCACCTGTCCCGGAAGAACCAGCGCTTTTGACCGAGACTATTCTCGTCGAAGACCGTCAGCGCCTGAACAACCAGATCGAGAGCCTGGCACCGGAACAGGCGGGGGCGGCAGACGCCTACTTCCTGGCCGTGGGTGGCGACGGCACCGAGTCGGTGTTCATGCGCGATATCCAGGTTGCCAAAACTGGCCTTCAGGCGCAGTTCGATGTGGAAAACCGCGCCATCATGCTGCTCAATCACCGGGACTATGAAACGTTTCCTCTGGCTACCCGGCCATCCATTGCCTCAGCTCTGGAGGCATTGGATGCGCAGATGAATCCTGAGGAAGACCTGCTTGTGGTTCACCTGGTCAGCCACGGTATGCAAAACGGACAACTGCTGTTGCAGCAACCCGGTATCGAGTTGCCGAACCTCTCGCCGCAGGATTTTGCGAAAATGCTGGAACCACTGAACGCGCGCCGAAAATTGCTGGTAATTTCGGCATGCTACTCCGGCCAGTGGATAGAGCCACTCAAGGACGAAGACACACTGATCATGACCTCCGCGCGGGCAGACCGTACCTCTTTCGGCTGTGGTGATGACTCGGAAATGACCTGGTTCACCAAGGCGGTTTATCAGAGTGTGGGGCTGTCATTGGCCGACCCTGATGCCATGTTCGAGGACATCAACCAGCAGATCCGAACCTGGGAAGAAGAGATTGGTATGGAGGAATCGAATTGGTCCTATCCCCAGTCGCACGTGGGTGAGAACCTGCGAGAGTGGTTGAGCCAGATGCCTCAGCCTGCACCTTAGAAAGCTAAAACACCGTGACGAGCTCGCGATGGACCCGATGATCACAGCCGCTGGCCGAGCGCTTGCGATGGGCGACCCGTTGGCCGCGCTGAACTGCGTTGCCTTGCGCGACGACGCGCCGTCGCTTGCGCTGCGTGGCATCGCCATGGCCCAGCTCGGAGAACTGGACCGGGCCAGGGTGTTGATAGGCAACGCTACCCGTGCTTTTGGTTCGCAGAAACCGTTGGCACGCGCAAAGTGCATTGTGGCCGAGGCGGAAATTGCGCTTGCTTCCCGTGATCTCGGCTGGCCATCCCGCAAGCTTGACGCAGCGCGCGAGGTGCTGGAACAGCATGGCGACCGGGTGAATGCAACGCATGCGCGCTATATCGATATCCGGCGCCGGCTGCTGATCGGTCGACTCGATGAAGCTGAGCTCGAACTGGGGGTTATGGACGTAGCCTCGTTGCCGCCGGCGTTGAGAGCCATCCATGAACTTATTGTTGCCGGGATCGCTATGCGGCGCCTGGAAACCCAGGTGGCACGCGATGCGCTCCTGCAGGCCGAACGCGCCTCACAAAACGCCGGTATTCCGGCTCTTGTGGCTGAAGTCGCCAGTAAAGTTGAACTTCTGGGCTTGCCCGCCGCTCGCCTGACCAGGATGGGTAGTGAGCGGTTGCTGCTTCTGAATGAAGTAGAAGCGTTAATGGCGTCCCAGGCGTTTGTGGTCGACGGGTGCCGTTTTACCGTGAAGCATAAGGAAGCTGTTGTGTCACTCGCGACGCGCCCTTTGCTGTTTGTGTTGCTTCGCATCATGGCTGAAGCCTGGCCCAAAGAAGCATCCAGAGACGAGCTGATTGCACGGGCGTTTCGCATGAAACAGGCTGATGATTCCCATCGTGCGCGTCTGCGGGTGGAGATCGGGCGCCTTCGTGAGTTATTGAAGCCGTTGGCAACCGTGGATGCCACCTCACGGGGTTTTGCACTGGTGCCCCATGAGGCGTGCGAGGTGGCCGTCCTGGCACAGCCAGTGGAGGAAAAGTACGCGCCTATACTGGCACTGCTTTCCGATGGTGAGTCCTGGTCGAGTTCCGCCTTGGCTCTGGCGTTGAATATCGGCCAGCGCAGCGTGCAGCGGGCACTCGATACGTTAGCGACAGAAGGCAAGGTTTATTCGTTTGGCCGGGGCCGCAACCGCCGCTGGACAACGCCACCCATTGCCGGATTCGCGACAATCTTGTTACTCCCTGGTTCACTGGCCCTTGGCTAATATGGGGACGTGATTCAGTCAACCAGGAGATGACCATGAAACAGTTTAGTGCAGAGATTCTCAACGAGTACGGCCCCTTCCACGGAGCTGAGCAGATCCATGGGGTTACATTCGATGGGCAGCGCGTCTGGTTTGCATCCGGTGACAAACTGAATGCAATCGATCCGGATAGCGGCAAGCCGGTCGATTCCCTTAGTGTGCCCGCACAAGCCGGGACCGCTTTTGACGGACACCATATTTTCCAGATTGCGGACAGCCAGATTCAAAAGGTTGATCCAAAAACCGGCGAGGTACTTGGAACCATCCCTGCGCCAGACGGCTGCTCGGGGCTGGCATGGGCGGAAGGTTCTCTCTGGGTGGGGCAGTATCAGGCGTGCAAGATTCATCAGCTGGACCCGCAAACAGGGAAGGTTCTTCGTAGCATCGAATCCAACCGACATGTGACCGGTGTTACCTGGATCGACAGCGAACTTTGGCACGCCACCTGGGACGGTGACGACAATGAGATCAGGCAGATCGACCCTCAGACCGGGGACGTTCTGAAAAGCATTGCAATGCCGTCCGGCGTTGGCATATCGGGGCTTGAGGCCGATGGCCGTAGTCGCTTCTTCTGCGGAGGTGGCCAGAGTGGGAAGTTGAGGGTTGTTCGTCGTCCGGATTAGCTGCCCAAACCATCCATGGACAGGTGGCTCAGTGGGGTTGTTGCAGGCGCATCCTACGCATCCTAGATGTCTCGTGATTCAAACTCTGTATTGCGCGGATCAAGTTCCTCAACCCCCAATCCTGCTTCCGGAGTGACGGTGTAGTACTGCTCCTGCTGCTCCACAGTTGGGTGTTGGCGCTTCGGCCCCGCAACCATGAACAGGATCAGCCCTCCCAGCATCAGGGCATTGCTGACGAAAAGGCCCCGCGGCCCCAGAAGGTCCATGAACAGGGAACTGACCAGCGGGCCGATGATGCTGCCAATGCCGTAACTCAGTAACAGTGCTGTGCTCGCTGCGGTGATCTGGTGGGTTTCCATCAGGTCATTGGTGATGGCCACAGCGATGGGGTAGATGGCAGCACTGATGCCCATGTACAACCCGACAAACAGCACCAGGGCCACCATGCTGATGTTGCCAATAATGGCCGCAGCCAGACTGCACACGGCAGCGACGATGGCGGCCACCAGCATGACCCGGTATCGGTCGAAGCGGTCGCACAGTTGCCCGATGGGCCAGGCCATCAGCATGGCAGCCACGATGGCCGAAGCCATGAAGTTGGAGAGCTGCCCGAGGTTCAGGCCAATCTGATTGGCGTACACTGGTCCCATGGCATAGAAGGCACTGATGAGCAGCCCGGCGATCAGTGCGCCGAGCGTGCCCGTTGGTGACTTGTTATAGAGTTTACGTAATGACAGGCGTTCACCCTGCGAAACCGACGGTGACTCCCGGCGGGTCATTGTCAGGGGGGTGAGGGCGAGCACCACCAGGATGGTGGCCAGGGAAAAGGGAATAAAGCCCGCCGGGTCGGCGACGCGTATCAATACCTGACCCCCGGCAGTGGATAGGAAGAAGATGACCTGGTAAATGGCAAACAGGCTGGCCCGGTTACGGTTGTCGGCCTTGCTGCTGAACCAGCTTTCCATCACGATCATCAGGCCGGCCATTACGAAGCCGCCCACGGCCCGCAGGCCACCCCAGAGTCCGGCCTGGACGGCCATTGGATAAATCAGAATCGAGGCAGAAAGCACCGCGGCGAAAACCGCGAACGCGCGGATGTGTCCCACCTTTTCAATGATGCGCCCGGCATAGAGCGTGCCGGCCACAAAGCCGATGGAGTAGAACGCCAGGATCCACCCGATCACACTGGCGCTGAAGTCTTCGATGCTGAGCCTGAGCCCCAGCAGGGTCATGAGGAAAGCGTTACCCGCGATGAGCAGAATGATGCTCAGGATCAGTGACGTCAGGCTGATGATGGTTTGCCGCATCAATCGTCGGTCCCCGCTTGTCCGCTAGTCTGGATGTCCGTATAAGTTTGTGGGGTGGTGCGGAAATACTGTAGTGATGGTCTCGCTTGAATTAAAGGGGCCCATCCGATTCGTCTGTGGTGTGAATTCGTGCGCTGTTGAGAACAGCGCTTCAGAGGTGAGGTAGAAAGTTCATTGACGCCGGAACAAATCTATACCCTGCTGGAAACCATCCCCGACGCCCGTGACGGTCTCACCCGCACGGAGCGGATCATTCTCTATGTGTTACACGAAACCCAGCATGAGTTAAAAGGTCGTAACGTGCCAACGGTTATGCTCTATGGCCGGGTGGTGGAATACGTCAACATCAGCGAAGCGGAGCTCCATGTCTATCTGGACAGGTTGGGTGTGAGGGGCGGCTGAGTTGCCCCAGGTCATTGATTTTCGCCGTTCATTATTTGCGCAAACGCTAATCCACTGTTAGGTTTCTAGTCAGGGCTTCATCCTGAATTCATAGGGAGAGCGCATGGCAGACACCGTCACTGACTTGCTGGTCCGCTACTGGGCCACCGGCTTCTTCATCGTTGCCACATTGGGCCTTTGTGCCTTTATGGTGGGTGCCTCCAGCTTGCTTGGAGGGCGTAGCCGGGGTGTCAGCAAATCCCTCCCTTTTGAGTCCGGCATCGTCGGCACCGGTGATGCCAGACAACGCTTTTCCGTCAAGTTTTATCTGGTCGCGATGCTGTTCGTGATCTTCGATATCGAAGCCGTGTTCCTGTTTGCCTGGGCCATTGTCATTCCCGACGTGGGCTGGACAGGATTCTGGGGCGCGGCGGTTTTTATCCTGATTCTGCTGGCCGGTCTGCTCTATGACAGTCGTACCGGTGCCCTGGACTGGGCCCCGGAATCATCCAGCGGTAGACCTCGTAGTCCGGCAGGCTGATTCAACGCACCCGATTATGGCGCGGGCCAACGGTGATTTCGCTGTTGGGACCAGCGCCCATGGAGGCGCAGCATGTCCTACACACTGACCAGGGCGGAACCTTCGCCGGACGGTGACACGCAATACCCTGTACGGCAACAGGAACCGTCGGAAGATCCGGTGAAACGCCAGCTTGAACGCAATGTGTTCACCGGCAAGCTGAGCGACGTTCTCAATTCCGCGGTCAACTGGGGCCGCAAGAATTCCCTCTGGCCCTACAACTTCGGGCTGTCCTGCTGCTACGTGGAAATGACCACGGCCTTCACCGCGCCCCACGACATTGCCCGTTTCGGCTCCGAAGTTATCCGCGCATCGCCCCGACAGGCGGATTTCATGGTGATTGCCGGTACCTGCTTTATCAAGATGGCACCGGTGATCCAGCAACTGTACGACCAGATGCTGGAACCCAAGTGGGTAATCTCCATGGGCTCCTGCGCAAACTCCGGCGGTATGTACGATATCTACTCGGTAGTGCAGGGCGTCGACAAGTTCCTGCCAGTGGATGTGTATGTGCCCGGTTGCCCGCCCCGGCCAGAGGCCTTTCTGCAGGGGTTGCAGTTGCTGCAGGACTCCATTCAGGAGGAGCGCCGCCCGCTGTCCTGGGTGGTGGGCGATCAGGGTGTCTATCGGGCGGAGATGCCGTCCCAGCGTGAAAAATGGCGGGACCAGCGCATCCAGGCCACCGAACTGAGAACGCCGGACAAACTGTGACAAACGCAACGATGACGACAGGCACCGCTGACTTAGAGAGCCTGCTGGGCGATTTTAGAGAGGATGTACTGCATGTACAGCCCACGCTGACGGGCATGCCCGTATTCTGGGTGTCTCGTGAGAGCATCGTGGATATCCTGACCCACTTGAAGCGGCAGCCAGCGCCATTTTCCATGCTCTATGACCTGTCGGCCGTGGATGAGCGCTTGCGTGGTCACAGGAACGGTCTGCCAGAGGCTGACTTCACCGTGTTCTACCACTTGCTGTCGGTGGAGCGTAATGAAGACCTGATCCTGAAGGTTGGGCTGCCAGAGAGCGATTTGCGGGTGCCCACCGTTAGCAACGTCTTCGCCAATGCCAACTGGTACGAGCGGGAAATTCTGGACATGTTTGGCATCGCCGTCGCCGGACACCCGCATCCGGAGCGGATCCTGATGCCGCCGACCTGGACAGGCCACCCGCTGCGGAAGGATTACCCCGCCCGGGCCACCGAGTTTGACCCCTATACCCTGACTGTGGAAGGCCAGGATGCCGAACAGGAAGCCATGCGGTTCGACCCGGAAGCCTGGGGCATGCAGCGTGAACGCGACGGGGCGGAGTTTATGTTCCTCAACCTGGGGCCCAACCACCCATCCGCCCATGGAGCTTTCCGCATCGTGCTGCAACTGGACGGTGAGGAAATCGTCGATTGCGTGCCGGACATTGGCTACCACCACCGGGGCGCCGAGAAAATGGCCGAGCGCCAGTCGTGGCACAGCTTTATTCCCTACACCGATCGCATTGATTACACCGGTGGCGTGATGAACAACCTGCCTTATGTGCTGGCCGCAGAAAAACTGGCCGGTATTGAGGTGCCGGACAGGGTGAAGGTGATTCGGGTGATGATGGCCGAGATGTTCCGCATCACCAGCCATCTGCTGTTCCTCGGGACGTACCTGCAGGATCTGGGGGCCATGACGCCGGTGTTCTACACCTTCAGCGACCGGCAGCGGGGCTACGAGGTGATCGAAGGCATTACCGGTTTTCGCATGCACCCGGCCTGGTACCGCATTGGCGGTGTGATGCAGGACCTGCCACAGGGTTGGGAAAAATTGGTGCAGGGCTTTCTGGACTGGATGCCTGCACGCCTGAAGGAATACGAGCGGGCGATGATGGAAAACGCCATCGTGCGCGAGCGGACCCGCCATGTGGCGGCCTTCAATACAGCCGAGGCACTGGAGTGGGGGGTGACCGGGCCTAACCTGCGGGCCACCGGCTGCGATTTTGATTTGCGTAAGCAGCGGCCTTACTCCGGTTATGAACAGTTCGATTTTGAGGTGCCGCTGGGCCACAACGGGGATGTGTTCGATCGGGGACAGTTGCGTATCGACGAAATGCGCCAGAGCCTTCGAATCATCCAGCAGTGCGTCAACAATATGCCCACGGGTGACTACAAGGCAGATCATCCGCTGACGACGCCGCCACCCCGGGAACGCATGCTCCAGCACATTGAAACCCTCATTACCCACTTCCTGCAGGTGTCCTGGGGGCCGGTGCTGGAACCCAATGAATCCCTGCAGATGATTGAGGCCACCAAGGGCATCAACAGTTATTACCTGACCAGTGACGGCAACACCATGAGCTACCGTACCCGCATCCGCACCCCGAGCTTCCCGCACCTGCAGCAGATACCGGCGGTGATGCGTGGAGGCTTCGTGCCGGACCTGATCGCCCACCTGGGCAGTATCGACTTCGTGATGGCAGACGTGGACCGCTGATGATGGCAACAACACCGCAGACACATCGGCTTATCGGCACCGACGGATTCGAACTTGATCCCGCGGACGAGGCCGCGATGCTGGGAGAAGTGGGGCACTACGAGCAGCCTCAGGCCGCGTGCATTGAGGCCCTGAAAATCGTCCAGCGCCGATACGGCTGGGTGCCGGATGGTGCCATTGGCGCCATTGCAAAGGTGCTTGGTATCGGCCCCGCGGCGGTAGAGGGCGTGGCGACCTTCTACAGCCTGATTTTTCGACAGCCGGTGGGTCGGCATGTGGTGCTGGTCTGTGACAGCAGTTCCTGTTTTCTGAGTGGTTTCGACGAATTGAAACAGGCGTTGGCGAGCCATCTTGGAATCGACTATGGCCAGACCACAGAAGACGGCCGGTTCACCCTGCTGCCGGTCTGCTGCCTGGGTGCCTGCGATGGCGCGCCGGCGCTGATGATTGACGATGATACCTATGGCCCGGTGTCGCCGGACGACCTGCCGGGCCTGCTGGAGGGTTACCCATGAGCGAGTCCATTTCCAGCCAGCGAACATCCGTGCGTTATCGCAGCCGGCTGTTGCAACCGGAGGCGGACCGTCATCCGGATACCCATCCGCTGACCTGGCGGCTGCGGGACGACGGCGAAGTGATCTGGCTTGACGAATACCTGCGCAAGGAAGGCTACCAGTCGGTTCGCAAGGCGCTGGACAACGGCGACCCTCAGGCCATCATCGCCACCATGAAAGACGCCAATGTACGAGGTCGCGGGGGTGCGGGCTTTTCTGCCGGGCTCAAGTGGAGCCTGACCCTGCAGGGCGGCGACATGCCCCGGGGCTACCTGATCTGCAATGCGGACGAAATGGAACCAGGCACCTTCAAGGACCGCCTGCTGATGGAGCAACAGCCTCACCTGCTGATCGAAGGCATGATTCTGGGGGCTTTGGCCAACAATTCCTTTTACGGCTACATCTTTCTACGCGGTGAATACGTGGAGGCAGCGCGAGTTCTGAACCGAGCTCTGGACGAAGCCAGGGAGGCCGGTTGGCTGGGCGCCAACATTAATGGCAGCGGCTTTGATTTCGACATTGCCGTGCATACCGGCGCAGGGCGGTACATCTGTGGCGAGGAAACCGCGCTGATCAATTCGCTGGAAGGCAAACGGGCCAACCCCCGTGCCAAGCCGCCGTTCCCGGGCCAGTCCGGGGCCTGGGGCAAACCCTCGGTGGTGAACAATGTGGAAACCCTGTGCAACGTGCCGGCGGTGATCCTCAAGGGTGCGGACTGGTATCAGGCACTATCCGGTGATCGCACTGACGACGGTGGCAGCAAACTCTATGGCGTGTCCGGCCCGGTGGAGAAGCCCGGCCTGTGGGAATTGCCCATGGGGACAACCGGCGCAGAAATCCTTGAGCGGGCTGGGGGTATGCGTGGCAACCGATCACTCAAGGCCTGGCTGCCAGGCGGCGCCAGCACCGGGTTTCTGTTGCCGGAGCATCTCGAGCTGCCGCTGGATTTCGACACCGTGGGCAAGGAAGGCAGTCGTCTGGGGACGGGGTTGCTGACGGTGGTACCTCAGGAACAGAGCATGGTGGCGCTGATGCGCAACCTGGAGGAATTTTTTGCGCGGGAATCCTGTGGCTGGTGCACCCCCTGCCGGGACGGGCTGCCGTGGACGGTCAAACTGCTGTGGGCACTGGAACTGGGGCAGGGTGAAACTGGCGATATCGAACTACTGGACAAGCTGGCGGCGGACTGCGGCCCAGGGCTGACCTTCTGCGCCCATGCTCCCGGCGCCGCCATGCCGTTACAGACGGCCCTCAAACACTTCCGGCAGGAGTTTGAGCAGGGCGTCAGCAAACCCAGGGGTAAGGCCCATCAGGACCCGATTCCGGTGGGAGAAATCTGAGCGAAAGTCATCGAAGGATAGGCAGGCAACATGGCGACGATTCACGTGGATGGACAACGCTATACGGTCAATGGAGCCCACAACCTGCTCCAGGCGTGTCTGTCCCTCGGCCTGGATATTCCCTATTTTTGCTGGCACCCGGCCATGGGCAGTGTGGGTGCCTGCCGCCAGTGCGCGGTCAAACAGTATAAGGACAAGGACGACGACAAGGGCATGGTGGTGATGTCCTGCATGACGCCAGCCGCGGATCAGACCCGCATTGATATCGACGATGAGGAAGCCAAAGCCTTCCGCGCCAGTGTGGTGGAGTGGCTGATGATCAACCATCCCCACGACTGCCCGGTGTGCGAGGAGGGCGGGCATTGTCACCTGCAGGACATGACGGTGATGACCGGCCATGATCGCCGCCGTTACCGGTTCCGCAAGCGCACGCGCCGGAACCAGTATCTGGGGCCGTTCATTGCCCATGAGATGAACCGGTGCATTACCTGTTACCGCTGTGTGCGTTTTTACAACGACTACGCTGGTGGTACCGACCTGGGGGCCTTTGGTGCCAAGGATAATGTCTATTTCGGTCGCTACGAAGAAGGCATTCTGGAAAGCCCCTTCGCCGGCAATCTTACGGAAGTATGCCCCACCGGCGTGTTCACGGATCAGAGCCATTCCGAACGTTACACCCGCAAGTGGGATCTGCAGTTTGCGCCCGGCATCTGCCACCAGTGTTCAATGGGTTGCAACATCAGCCCGGGGGAGCGGTACGGAGAGTTGCGCCGTATTGAAAATCGCTACCACGGTGAGGTGAACGGGTATTTCCTCTGTGACCGGGGCCGGTTCGGCTACGGTTACGTCAACCGGGCAGATCGGCCGCGACTGCCGGAATGTCGGGAATCGTCAGGCAGTGATCCGGTCAGCCTCGAAGTGGACACCGCTCTGGCCCGTATCAGCGACGCTCTGCGCCATTCCCGCCGGGTGATCGGCATCGGCTCGCCACGGGCCAGCCTGGAGAGTAATCACCAGTTGCAGGCATTGGTCGGCGTGGAAAACTTTTCCACCGGCATTGAGTCGCGGGAACAGGCCTGCCTTGACCTGATGAATCATCTGCAACGCCATACCGGCCTGCCAACGCCCACGCCCCGCGAGATGGAAGATCACGACGCCGTGTTGGTTCTGGGCGAAGACCCGGTCCAGAGCGCCGGTCGTCTGGGCTTGAGCCTTCGTCAGGCCGCGCTGTCGCGCCGTGAGGCACTGGGCGAGACTATTGGTGTGCCGGCCTGGAATGCCGAAGCCCTCAAAACTCTGGCGCAGGATCGTTACCACCCGCTGTTTATCGCCTGGCCCACGACCACGGACCTGGACGATGTGGCTGCGGCTCGCTATGCCTTGAGTCCCGATGAGATTGCCAGCCTTGGCTTTGCGGTGGCCCATCGGATCGACCCGGCCGCCCCGCCGGTGGAAGGGCTTTCCGAGGCCATGGCTGAGGCTGCTGAAACCATTGCCACTGCTTTAATGGCGGCGGAGCGTCCGCTGGTTATCAGTGGTGGATCGCTGGCCTCCGAACCGGTACTGGAAGCGGCCGGGAATGTGGCCCGAGCATTGTCCCGGCGCGCAAAACGGGGCGGGCTGGCACTGATACGGCGCGAGGCCAACAGCACGGGCTTGTCGCTGATGGGCGGCCAACCGCTGGACTGGGCACTGGAAGAGCTGGCTAAAGGCGACGCGGATGCCGTGGTGGTGCTGGAAAACGACCTGTACCAACGACTGCCCCGGCAAACGGTGGATACAGCACTGGCGCAGGCAGAGATCTGCGTGGTGCTTGATCATCAACGCACAGCAACGGCCGAGCGCGCCACCTTCCTGCTGTCCGCGGCCAGTTTCGCGGAGGCGGACGGTACGCTGGTTAATCTGGAGGGCCGGGCGCAACGCTTCTTCCAGGTATATGACCCCGGTTACATGCGGCCGGAAAGCCGTATTCATGAAAGCTGGCGCTGGTTGCACGCACTGGCGGTGAACCTGCAAGGCGAGAAGGCCGGTGATATCACTCTGGATACCGTCATTGCGGCGTGTGTCGAGGCTCATCCAGAGCTGAGCGGTATGGAGGAGGCCGCTCCCGCCTCACACTACCGCATTGATGGTCTGCAGCTGGCGCGGGAGCCCCACCGGTACAGTGGCCGTACCTCCATGCGGGCGAACCAGAACGTCAGCGAACCACGGGTGCCGCAGGACCCGGATTCCGCGTTTGCCTATTCCATGGAGGGCTACAGCGGTTATCACGAACCCCGGCAGCAGGTGCCCTTTGCCTGGGCGCCCGGCTGGAACTCGCCTCAGGCCTGGAACAAGTTTACCGACGAAGTAGGCGGGCATTTGCGCGGCGGTGACCCCGGCGTGCGTTTGATGCGCCCGGTTCCGGGGCAGGGCCATTACAGCCGGCCGCCTCAACGTGCCGAGGGCGTCGAAAGTGGAGAACGCTCGCCAGCTTTACGGGCTCTGATTCTGCCAAGACTGTTCGGTGGCGAAGAGACGTCCTCATTGGCCACGCCCATTCAAAAACGTACGCAAACGCCCAGTGTCACCCTGAGCCGGGAAGACGCTGAACACTTCTCGGTCCGGGGCGGTGACACGGTGACCATTCTTGGGGAAACGCTATCAGTGGTTCAGCAGGATGGCTGGCCTAAAGGCTGGATCGGTCTTCCCGCCGGGCTGTTTGCCGGACTGCTTCCGGGAGAACCGGTAGCACTGGACAACTCCGCCGGAGGTGAACCATGAGCTGGTGGACTCCGCAACTGGCTGCCATTGCCTGGGGGATGTTCCAGGCCCTGGTGATCCTGCTGGGCGCCGTGCTGCTGGGTGCAGTACTCACGATTGTGGAGCGCCGCCTGCTTGGGCTCTGGCAAGACCGTTACGGGCCCAATCGGGTCGGGCCGTTTGGCACTCTGCAACTGGTTGCGGACATGATCAAGATTTTCTTCAAGGAAGACTGGATACCGCCATTCGCCGACCGGCCGCTGTTCGTCCTGGCGCCGGTGATTGCCTTTGCCTCATTGCTACTGTCGTTTGTCATTATCCCGATTACCCCCGGTTGGGGCGTGGCGGACATGCACATTGGCCTGCTGTTTTTCCTGGCCATGGCTGGGGTCAACGTCTACGCGGTGTTGCTCGGGGGCTGGTCCAGCGGCAACAAATACGCCCTGCTGGGCGCCATGCGAGCCACGGCCCAAACACTGTCCTACGAAGTGTTCATGGGGTTGTCGCTGATGGGGGTGGTGGCCATGGCCGGGTCGTTCAACCTGCGAGACATCGTCAACGCCCAGGAAGGTTTCTGGTTCATCATTCCCCAGTTCTTCGGTTTCGCCACCTTCCTGATCGCCGGTATTGCTGTCACGCACCGCCACCCGTTCGACCAGCCGGAAGCGGAACAGGAACTGGCCGACGGGTACCACATTGAATATTCCGGCATGAAGTTCGGCCTGTTTTTCATCGGCGAATACGTGGGCATGGTGCTGGTGTCGGCGCTGATCGTCACGCTGTTCTTTGGTGGCTGGCACGGCCCGTGGCTGCCGCCAATTCTGTGGTTTGCGCTCAAGACCGGCTTCTTCCTGATGCTGTTTATCCTGCTGCGGGCATCGTTACCCCGACCCCGATACGACCGGGTGATGAGTTTTGGCTGGAAGGTGTGCCTACCGCTGACACTAATCAACTTACTGGCGACGGGGGCGGTGATGCTCCTGGTGGCTGAATAAGGGAGGACTTATGGAAAGAGAAAAGGTCCCGATCATCAAACACATGCTCTGGCTGTTGCCGGCCACCTGGTCGCAATTGCGCACCCTGGGCATGGTGTTCATGCACAGTTTTCGCAAGCGTGAGACGGTGAACTACCCGGAACAACAGGTCTATCTGCCACCGCGCTACCGCGGCCGCATTGTGCTGACCCGCGATCCGGACGGCGAAGAGCGTTGCGTGGCTTGTAACCTGTGTGCGGTGGCCTGCCCGGTGGATTGCATCTCGCTGCAGAAGGGGGAGCAGGAAGACGGCCGCTGGTACCCGGAGTTCTTCCGCATCAACTTCTCCCGCTGCATCTTTTGTGGCATGTGCGAGGAAGCCTGCCCGACGTCGGCCATCCAGCTGACGCCGGACTTCGAGATGGGCGAGTATGATCGCCAGCAACTGGTGTACGAGAAAGAGGATCTGCTGATCAATGGTCCCGGTAAAGACCATGACTACCACTTCTACAAGGTAGCGGGCATGGCCATCGGTGGTAAGGACAAGGGGCAGGCCCAGAACGAGGAGGCGCCGGAGGATGTGCGCACGTTGTTACCCTGATAGTCACTGCAATAGCGACCGTAAGCCGGAGGAGGCAATCTGATGGAGCTGGCCTTCTATGTCAGCGGACTGGTGGCGGTGCTGGCGACCATTGGCGTGATCACCGGCACCAGCCCGGTTCATGCGGTGGTGTATCTGATCGTGTCGCTGATCGCCGTGGCACTGGTGTTCTTCGCTCTGGGAGCACCGTTTGCCGGTGCCCTGGAAATCATCGTGTATGCCGGGGCGATCATGGTGTTGTTTGTGTTCGTGGTGATGATGCTGAACCTGCGGTCGGATGCAGAGCGGGAACCGTCCTGGCGGAATCCTCGCCATTGGGCAGGGCCGTCGTTGCTAACGTTGCTGCTTCTGGGTGCCCTGGCGGCCCTGATCGGTCAGGGTGGCATGGAGCAGATGATCGATGGTGAGCTGCTGACCGCACGAGCCGTGGCCCTGACCCTGTTCGGGCCCTGGTTGATGGTGGTGGAGCTGGCCGCCATTCTCCTGCTGGCGGCCCTGGTGACAGCGTCCCATGTGGGCCGGCGATCAAATCCTTTGCGAAAGCAGAGGTCAATGGACAACCGCAACCAGGGAGGCAACTCATGACGGGAATTCCCATGGAGCATGGGCTGATCCTGGCCGCCATTCTGTTCAGCCTGGGGCTGCTGGGGCTGATGCTGCGTCGCAGCATGTTGTTTGTGCTGATGAGCCTGGAAGTCATGCTCAACTCGGCGGCGCTGGCATTTGTGGTGGGGGCCACGGCCTGGAACCAGCCGGACGGCCAGGCCATGTTCCTGCTGGTCATTACCCTGGCGGCGGCGGAAGCCAGTGTTGGGCTGGCGCTGATGATTCAGCTCTACCAGCGCTTCCGCTCCCTGAATCTGGATGCCGTTAGCAGGATGCGTGGATGATGGCGATGGCAGTGACTCTTTCGTTTCTGTTGCCTTTGGCGGGCACATTGATCCTGGCGTTCAGCGGCGGACGCTTGGGCGCATTGGCCAGTTCCGTCGTGGGCGTCGGTAGTGTGGGGCTGGCGGCGCTGGCCACGGCCTGGGCGACGATGGCTCATGCCGGCGGCAGTGAAGGAATAACCCTTTGGACCTGGATTGCCGTCGGGGATTTCCAGCCCACCATCGGCCTGGCAGTGGATGGCCTGGCGCTGGTGATGATGTCAGTGATTACCGGTGTGGGTTTCCTGATTCACCTATTCGCCGCCTGGTACATGACCGGTGAGGAAGGCATTACCCGCTTCTACGCCTGGATGAACCTGTTTGTGTTCAGCATGATGCTGCTGGTGCTGGGAGACAACCTGCTGCTGCTATTCCTCGGCTGGGAGGGTGTCGGCCTCTGCAGCTATGGTCTGATCGGCTATTACTATCAGGGCAGTGCCAACGGCTGGGCGGCCTTCAAGGCGTTCGTGGTAACCCGCATTGGCGACGTGTTCCTGGCGCTCGGGCTGTTCCTGATCTTCATGGAGCTGGGCACACTCGATATCCAACAATTGCTGGCCCTGGCTCCGCAGCAGTGGCAAGAAGGCAGTGCCACCGCCAACCTGGCGGCGTTACTGGTACTTGGTGGTGCCCTCGGCAAGTCGGCTCAGGTGCCACTGCATACCTGGTTGCCCGACGCCATGGCTGGCCCCACGCCGGTGTCAGCGCTGATCCACGCGGCGACCATGGTCACGGCGGGCGTGTACCTGATTGCCCGGCTCAATGGCCTGTTCCTGCTGGCCCCGGATGTGCTCCTGCTGGTCGGCGTGATCGGGGCGGTGTCTCTGCTGCTGGCGGCCTTTGCGGCTCTGGCCCAAACCGATATCAAGCGCGTGCTGGCCTACTCCACCATGAGCCAGATTGGCTACATGTTCGTGGCGTTGGGGGTAGGCGCGTTCGATGCTGCGATCTTCCATCTGGTGACCCACGCCTTCTTCAAGGCCCTGCTGTTCCTGTCTGCCGGGGCAGTGATCATCAGTTGCCACCACGAACAGGACATGCGGCGGCTCGGCGGGCTTTGGCGCAAGCTGCCCGTGGCTTATGGTGGCTTCCTCGTGGGCGGCGCGGCGCTGGTGGCATTGCCACTGGTGTCGGCTGGCTTTTTCAGCAAGGACGAAATCCTGTGGCAGGCAATGGCGGCTGACCAGACCGGCCTATTGATTGTTGGATTGCTGGGCGCGGTGTTGACCGGCATCTATACGGTTCGACTGATCCTCGGCACCTTCCATGGCGAGCCCGGAAGCGACCACGCCCGCCATCCGGAATCCGGCACCAACCCACTGACTCATCACCTGCCGTTGATGGTGCTGGCGGTGCTGTCCACCTTTATCGGCGCCTGGCTCTATCCGGGCCTTGGCGGACTCTTCCCGGACGCACCCGGAGAAGCAGCGGACACCGGCCATACCCTGCTGCAGGTACTTGCCATGGGTGCCGCTATTGCGGGTTTGCTGTTGGCAGCATGGCTGTTCCTTTGGCGGCGTGACTGGCTTGCAAAACAGGTCGGGCAGGGCATAGGCGCTCGTCTGTGGAGGCTCTGGCACCATGCGTGGGGTTTTGACGCCCTGTTTGATCGGGTGCTGGTGCAGCCCTGGCAGTGGATGGTGAAGGTTCTGAGGGTGGATCTGCTGAACCTGGTGATGAATCTGCCAGCGCTATTGGCGCGTGCGCTTAACGCCGGGCTGGTGAAAAGCCAGAACGGTCGCGTGCGCAGCTACGCCCTGGTGATGGTACTGGGCGCCACGATCATCCTGCTGGCTCTGGCGGTGTTGCCGGGAGGGCTAGCATGATCCTGGTGTGGCTGATCCTGATCCCGTTTGTGGGTGGGCTGCTGTGCTGGCAGGCGGACCGTTGGGGCGACAGGGCGCCTCGCTGGATAGCGCTGGCCACCATGTTGTTTGTTCTGGTCATCAGCCTGGTGCTCTGGGTAACCGGTGATTTTGCGTTGCCGGGCGAGGTCACCAGGCATTGGCTGCTGGAATGGAGAACGTCCTGGATCCCGCGTTTTGGTATTGAGATTCATCTGGCGATGGACGGCCTGTCGCTGATCCTGGTGGCGTTGACCGGCTTCCTCGGCGCACTGGCCGTGCTCTGTTCCTGGCACGAGATTGACCACCGTGTGGGCTTTTTCCACCTGAACCTGCTGTTCATCCTCGGTGGTGTGGTGGGCGTATTCCTGGCGCTGGACCTGTTCCTGTTCTTCCTGTTCTGGGAAATGATGCTGGTGCCGATGTACTTCCTGATTGCGCTCTGGGGGCACAGCGGCTCGGCGGGGCAGACCCGGATTCGAGCCGCTACCCGATTCTTCATCTACACCCAGGCCAGTGGCCTGCTCATGCTGGTGGCGATACTCTCACTGGTGTTCGTGCATTACGCCAACACCGGCGAACTGTCCTTCAGCTACGACACCTTGCTGGATACCGAGGTCCCGGAGGCGCTGGCGCCGTGGCTGATGCTGGGCTTCTTTGTGGCCTTTGCCGTGAAGCTGCCGGTGGTCCCATTCCATGGCTGGCTTCCGGATGCCCATGCCCAGGCGCCGACCGCCGGCAGTGTCGATCTGGCCGGTATCCTGTTGAAAACCGCCGCCTACGGCATCCTGCGGTTTGCGCTGCCGCTGTTCCCGGAAGAGTCCCAGGCGTTTGCGCCTGTCGCCATGACACTCGGGCTGGTGGGCATTATCTATGGTGCCGTACTGGCGTGTGGACAGCAGGACATCAAGCGCCTGATTGCGTATACCAGTATCTCCCACATGGGCTTCGTGCTGATTGCCTTGTATTCAGGCTCGGAACTGGCGATTCAGGGTGCGATCATCCTCATGGTGGCCCATGCCTTCTCCAGTGCCGGGCTGTTTATTCTCAGCGGCCAACTGTATGAGCGCATTGACACCCGTGACATGCGGATCATGGGCGGCTTATGGGGTCGAATCCCGGTGCTGCCCGGTTTTACCCTGTGTTTCGTTGCCGCCTCCCTGGGTATGCCTGCCACCGCCAATTTCGTGGGTGAATTCATGGTGCTGTTTGGCACCTTCCCCAGCGCGCCGGTCGTGGTGGTGATTGCCAGCGTGGGGCTGGTGCTGGCGGCGATATACTCCCTGCTGCTGATGCAGCGGGTGCATTATGGCCCGGAATACCGCCAGGGCGCCCTGAGAGGGCCGGACGCGCGAGAATACGGCATGATGTTGGTGCTGCTTGTGCTGACGGTGATGGTGGGGCTCTATCCTCAGCCAATACTCGACATTACCGCCCCGATAGCGGGCCCGGCTGCCGAGCTGTTTGAGCAAGCCGGGGCAGAACTGGCCAGCCGCGCAGGGGAGGTGAACTGATGCTGACCCTGGCAAATCTGGTTGCACTCGTACCACTGATCGTCGTTGGTGCCACCGCGGTGATCGTCATGCTTGGCGTAGCCTGGCAGCGGCACCATGGTGCCACAGCGTTGGTTTCGGCCGTTGGGCTGGTATTGGCTCTGGCCTGCGTGCCTGTGGCCTCCACAGCATTGTCATCGCCGCCACTGATGACTATGGATGGGCTGGCGTTAATGGGCAGCGTGCTGGTGCTCCTGTGTGCGCTGGTCACGGTCGCCCTGAGTCATCATTACCTCACCGGTTACATCGGCCCCAAGGAAGAGTTTTACCTGTTGCTCTTGTGTGCGGTGACCGGGGCACTGGGGCTGGTGGCCAGCGACCATCTGGCGACCCTGTTCATCAGCCTGGAGCTGCTGTCGATGCCCCTCTACGGCATGTTGGCCTATAGCTTTCGGGCAGAACGGTCTCTGGAAGCCGGCATCAAGTACCTGGTTCTGTCTGCGGCCGCGACGGCGTTCCTGTTGTTTGGCATGGCGTTGATCTATGCCCGTACCGGGCATCTCGACCTGGCGGGCCTGGCGACGGGGCTGGCAAACACCTCCGATGCGTGGACGCTGGCTGGGGCTGTGTTGATGCTGGTGGGGCTTGGCTTCAAGCTCTCCATTGTTCCCTTTCATCTCTGGACGCCGGACGTATACCAGGGTGGGCCTGCGCCGGCCACCATTTTCCTCGCCACGGTCAGCAAGTTGGCGGTGTTCGTGCTGTTACTGCGTCTGGTGACCGTTGCGCCGGTGTTTAACAGCGACTGGTTGAACACGCTGATAACACTGTTGGCCTTGATCACCATGTTGGGGGGCAACCTGTTGGCGTTGTTCCAATCCAACCTGAAACGACTGCTTGGCTATTCCTCCATTGCCCATTTTGGCTACCTGATGGTGGCTATCGTTGCAGGTGGGGCACTGGCGGTAGAAACCGTGGGGGTTTATCTGGTGACCTACCTCGTCACCACACTGGCAGCCTTCGGCGTGGTTACCCAGCTGTCCAGCCCGTTCAGTGGTGAAGATGCCGCCGGACTGCACTATTACCGTGGGCTGTTCTGGCGCCGTCCATGGCTGGCAGCCGTGATGACCGTGAGTTTCCTGTCCCTGGCTGGCATCCCGCTCACTGCAGGGTTTATCGGCAAGTTCTATGTATTGGCACTGGGGGTTGCTGAAAACCGCTGGTGGCTGGTGGGCGGTATCGTCGCAGGCAGTGCCATTGGCCTGTTCTACTATCTGAGGGTGATGGTCACCCTGTACCTGCCGGAACCCGGAATGCGCCGGATGGACGCCACCAACGACTGGGGTAACCGCATTGGTGGGCTGACGCTGCTGGTCGTGGCCGTGTTGATCCTGGTGCTGGGTGTTTATCCCTCGCCAATGATCCAGTGGGTGGCCGGGCTGTCGACAGCTGCGTTCTGACCTCCCGTTTTGGCCGGATCAGTGATCGTTAATGGCCTAATTATCGTTAATGGCCTAATTATCGTTAATGACCTAATTATCGTTAATGACCTAATTATCGTTAATGACCTAATTATCGTTAATGACTTCGTGCTCGAACCGGCCAAGAACCACCATGATGATCAGCGCCAGCGCCGTGACCATGCCGGCCAGGGCGAGGTTGCCGATGCCGCACGCAACGCCAACTGCGCCCGCTGTCCAGATGGATGCACCAGTGGTAATACCCTGAATACTGCCACGGCTCTGAATAATGCTGCCAGCACCCAGAAAACCGATGCCGCCGATGACGCCCTCAACGATCCGCGTGGGATCGATTCGTGCCGAGGGGTCGCCTTCGGCCGTGGCGAACAGGATATGAATCCCCATCATAATGAAGGCCGAGGCCCCCAATGACACCAGCATGTGGGAGCGCAGGCCTGCGGCTTTGCCTCTCAATTCCCTTTCCAGCCCCAGTAACAGGGCCAGCCCAGCCGCGGCCAAAAGTCGGAACAACATATCCATCAGGGGGATTTCACTGTCGAACATCGTGTGTCTCCTTTGTTGTTATTAAGCGATGAATGAGTGAATGGGGCGTCTATTTTCCTAGCAGTTCACCGACCGGGCGTAAATTAACGACATGGTCGCACAATGACTTGACGATCATCAGGATTGGAGTGGCAACCACGAGGCCTACGGGTCCCCAGAGCCAGCCCCAGAACAGCAGGCCGATAAAGATGGCAACCGCGTTGAGGCTGGAGATATGGCTGGTAAGCCAGGGCGTCAGCAGATAGCCCTGAACGCTGGTGATGGCCAGTGACGTGCCGGCAACAATGATCGACATCTCCAATTCGCCAAACTGGATAAAGGCGGCCACACCTGTGCCCATAAGCACCAGGAACGGACCCAGGTACGGCACGGCACTGGCGACGCCTGCCAAAACACCCCAAAAGCCGGCCTGTTCAACGCCCAGTGCCAAAAACGCCAGCCAGGTCAGCACGCCCACAAATACGGCACCTACAAACATCACAAACAGGAACTGCCGTACGCTGCGATGGAACTCGTTCATGATTCGGGCGGCTTTACGCATTCGTGCGAAGGATGGCCCGGATATTTTGACGATCTTGCGTCTGTACAGCGAGCCAATGGCGAGCACGAAATACACCAGCAACAACGCCGAGAAGCACTGGGAAATCAGCACCAGCGCTGCCGGGGAACCCTGAAGTACGTAATCTTTGATCTCGAGGGGTTCGTCCACCACGCGCACGGGCGTTGCACCCGATCGGGAGGCGTCTTCGTTGCCCTGATCGGGGCTGGCGGTGGCTTCAATTTTCTTTGCGGCGGATTGCGCTTTTTCCATCATGCTTTCCCCGTCCTTGGGGCGGCTGGCTTCATTCTGCTGAAACTGTTCGATGGCCACCGGTATCTTGTCCAGCATAGCCATGGCTTCCTGCTTCAGGGGAATACTGGCTCCGGCAATAATACCTATAAGCAGAATCAACACCACAGCCGCCGCCAGGGGGCGGGGTACTCTCAACCGATTGATTGTAGCGACAAGGGGTTCAAGGGCGTAGCTGATTAACACCGCCACCACCAGTGGCAAAAGAACCGCCTGGGCCCAGTCAATAAAATAAAGGGTTGCGATACTTGTGAGTGTGATAAGCGACATGCTGCGCATGTTGATGGCGTCAATCAGCGCCTGACTGTTCTGGGAGTTGTTGTCTGCTCCCGACTCCTCACGCTTTGTCTTATCGCCGTTCTCCATGGGATATTGCCTCCGTGTCTAATCGGTAAAACCGTTGCAGCGCTTCGTAGACTTCCGGCTGTTCCGCTTTCAGGTGCTCCGGTTGTTGGTAAAAGGCTTCCGTCAGCACTGCAAAAAACTCGGCGGGTTCGGTGGCGCCGTATGGGTCCAGCCAGGGCTTCTGGTGATGTTGAAGCGACTGTCTCAAGTGTTCATAGGCCTGGGTCATTGTTTCCTGCCAATGTCTTGCCTGTTCGCCACTGAGTGGCGGAGCGCCGTCCGCAGTGCCGTCCAGGTAGTCCAGCTGGTGGGCGAATTCGTGAAGAATGACGTTGTGGTGCCCATCAGGGTTGACGGCACCTTCCTCGCACTGTGTCCAGGCCAGAACCACCTGTCCATAACTTGAGGCTTCGCCGGCGCGAATCTCGTTACTCTCGCTCACCACCAGGCCATCATGCTCAATATCCCTGACACGATAGGCATCCGGATAGACCAGGATACTGCGGATGTCGTCGAAGTCGGAATAGCTGCGGTTCATGATGAGCAGGCAGGCATGTCCCGCGATGGTCAGGCGTACGGTGTCGTCCACCTCGAACCCATCGCAGCCGTAAAAGGATTTCTCCGCCAGGAACAACTGTACATGCTGTTCCAGTTGTCGTTTCAGCTTGGCCGGCAACCCGGGGAATAGGGGCACCTGGGACTCGAGCGTCGCGCGCCAGTTCTCCGGAAAGGGAGTTTGAAGCTGTCTCTCGCGACGCCAGTTGCGGTAGAAAAACAGATAGAAAACCGAGGCGGCAATCACGGACATCGCGCAGAGAGTGTAGATCAGCATGGGCAAGATTCCGGGGCCGTGTGGTGATTTGACATTTTAGTTCAGTTTGCTAATTAATTAGGTGTTGGGTAGCAACATTCCCACCGTGCGATTGAATTCTGATGCCGTTCATCATAGGGGGTTGTAGGGCGGCCGTCAGGGAACTTTTCGTTACTTCCTATCAGTAGTGGCCACCAGGTCGTTCCGTGGCATGGAAGCATAAAGGAATCTGCTCCATGTATATCGTAACCAATAGAACCGTCGATGAAAGCAAACACTCAGAGAGTGAGGCCTTTGGCAGTAAACCCATTGAAGGCCCCAACGAGTTGCGGCTGGCGGAGGCATCCCGCCGGCGAAACCGCTGGCATATTGATATCCTGCCTGACCAGATCACACCGCAAATGGCGAAGAGTGTCGATCTTAATCCCGACAATACCTACCCGGCGAGCGCCTACGTGGCCCGCAAACTGATCGAGAGATCCGGCCACGGCGCTGGTGCGCGCCCGAACGGAAGAAACCTGCTGTTGTTTGTTCATGGTTACAACAACGATATGACTGATGTGCTTGATCGTGCCGAAAGGCTGGAGCAGAACTTCGGCGTTGAAGTCATTGTGTTCAGTTGGCCCGCCAATGGTGGAGGGTTGCACGGCGTGCTCAGCTACAAGAGCGACAAGCGGGACGCCCTCGCCTCGGTAGGGGCATTCAATCGCGTGCTGGAGAAGCTGGAAGCCCTGGTGAGCGACTTTCATGCGCAGTACGTGATGGATCTGGAGGCGCGTGCGGAAGCCCGGTTTGCAGACAACGCCGCCGCGTGGGACCGCTACTTTGCGAAGGAAGTCGAGAAGCACTGCCCGTTCACTGTGAATCTGATGTTGCACAGCATGGGGAACTATCTCTACAAGCATTTGCTGGGGAGTTCGGTGTACAGCGGAGATCGGCTGTTGTTCGATAACGTTGTGATGGTGGCCGCGGACACCAATAATGAAAACCACGCCGAGTGGGTGGACCGAATTCCCTACCGCAATCGTCTCTATATCACCATCAACGAAAACGACGGAGCACTAAAGGCCTCACGCCTGAAAATGGGCGAACAGCAGAAAGCCCGGCTTGGCCATTACCTGCGCCGGCTGGATTCCAGGGTGGCGACCTATATCGACGTTACCAGCCAGCCTCATGTCGGGGATTCCCACGCCTACTTTGAGGAGTCGCCGTTAAAGAACGCGAAAGTTCTGGATTTCTTCAAAGCATCGTTGAATGGAAAAGTGGCTGAGAAGCCGACTCGTTATGATCCGTCACGAAACGTTCACCGATTGTGATTGCGGATTTCAGTTAACCCCAAATCGCCGCTCTCGCTCAAACCGGAAGAATCCGTCTCGTTCCTCAAGGGCAATGGTTTTGGCAGAGCGCCCGAAGTGTTCTGCACGCAAATCGTCCAGCGCTTTATCCAGTTGATCTCCGGAATAGCGCCGGGCAAGTTGGTTTCGTTCGGCCATGTAGGCTTTGCCATTTTGCCAGCGTTCGTTGCGTTGCTGGTCCTGCTTTGAAAGGCGGCTGATGGCTTCTTCCGGATAGCCCATCTGGCGGCGCAGGCTGTTGATGCGTTCCTGGCGAGCGTCTGCCGATAAGGTGTGGAGGTGGCTCTGAACAGCGTCGAGGCTGAACAAGGTGCGAGCCATCACGTCCGGGCCAATAAGCCGTCGGGCCATATCGTTGTTGTAAAGCTGTTCTACTGAGGTTTTAAGCTGGTGCGCGGTTTCTTCCGGGGTGATTTCGTGGGCTTGGTCCAGTCGCTGCAGTTCCGCCTGAAAGGCGTCCTGATTCGCATGCATGGGAGACTCCCGCTCGCCCCATATACGGCTGGCCTCGTCACCGAACAGTGCCTCCCGTTTTTCCCAGAGCGCTGTCTGGCGTTCGAGCATGGGCATGCCCTGCAACAGCAGCCGGTTGTCTTCCAGCCATTGCTCGTACGCGGAGAGCTTTGCAAGGTCTTCATTGCTCAGGGCTGATGGCCCCTGGGATTGGGCCGGCGGTGATGTAGCTGGTTGGCCGGGCAGCACCGGAGTGGACGAGGTCTCGGACGTCAAAGGCTGTACGGGCGTCGTCGACAGGCTAAGGATAAAGCCGGCCGTGCCCAGAATCACCACGGCCAGCCCTGCAAGCCAAAGGGATGTTTTCACAAAGTATTTTCCTGTTCACCGGTTGTCAGGGAGCCTTTCAACGTCGTTGACGGCCCCCTGGTTGAGTTACAGCAAAGGCTGGAGTTTCGGCCAGATCAACTCTGCGATCTTTTGGGAGCCACTATCGGCCGGGTGTATGCCATCGAAGATGATGTCGCTCTCCGTCACCACCTGTCTTGGGTCCACGAAGGTACAGTCGAGAGTGGAATATTCGCAGGCCCTGGCGAGGATTTTGTTGCCGTAGTCGACCGCCTGTTTCATGCTTTTAAGACGGAAAAGGCCGTTCTTGGTGTAGTAGTAACCCACCAGCACGCCGTTCTCCACGCCCGCATCGGACAATTCGTTCAGATAGTTCACGCCGTCCACATACAGATCATCGATCAGATCCTTGCACTTGCTGCTGAGGCGGCCGAACTGATACCACTGGGTTTTGCAGTTGTATGGGTCAAGGGCAATCGCCGGAATAAGGATGTCGTTACCGCCGCCATTACCAACCATGGTGCGGATGTCGGGATTGTCCTCCTGTGCGGTGGCGAACTGCTCGACAACAGAGGGCGCGAGGAACCCACCGGTGAGTTCGGCGCCGGAGACCGTGTAGCGGCGGAAGGTTTCCCCGGCTTTGGCTTCCAGTTCGTCCTGGATCTTGCCGGACAGGGCGAAGATTGAGTCGCCCAGGAATATCACCTGGTCGTTGTCCGCATCAGAGACCTGGGGATTGCTGAGCAGTTGTCCCAGCTGGCCGCAGCCTGTCATAGCCATGGCCATCGCAGTGACCGCCAGGAGTCGAAACAGGGAATGGCCTTTGGAGGAGGTGTCTCTTTCGTCACAGTGTCGGATCTTGTTCATTATTGTGTCTCCGTTGTTGGGGATGAATGGTGCCTGGCGAGACACCATTCATTCGCAACTTGCACAAATTATGATCAGCGCAACAGGTCGGAAGTGGCCGTTTTTTTGTCTTTTTCGGCGGGATGAGCTGGAGTGTGACTGGCCTCTCGAAACGATGTGTTCGCTTTTGACCGGCAGGTTATGGTCTGGAGTGATCGGTGAGCTCATTCAGCAATTCAGAAGCACCCCAGGTTTTTTCCGTTTCCTCCCGTTGATGCATCAGTCGCACGAGTTTGCGGTTGACCGGTGCGTCCGTACCCAGCTTTTCCGCCAGTTTCACCACTTCGCCATTGATCCAGTCAATTTCGGTTGGGCGCCCGGCCTGGAGGTCTTCCCACATGGAGGAACGTGCAACAGGATCGATGGTGAGCATCCGTTTGGCTAGTCGGGTAAACAGCCAATCTGGTAGTGACATCACGGAAGGAATCAGTTTGGTAGGCAGGCCTGTGAGTTTTACCGTGGGTATGCCTGCCGATTTAAGGAGCTCTAGCGTCTCTCTCTGAGCCATTGCCAGGCAGCGGCGATAGTCCCTTTGCGAGAGCTCTTCCAGCAGCGGAACGCCAGAAAGGGCGTTGACCGGGTTATTCAGATTGAGTAACAGCTTGGACCACATCACCGATTCGATATCGCGCCGCAGTTCCAGGGGGAGCCCGGCATGCTCAAACCAGGACAGGGCCGGCTGCAGTGACGGGTGCCGGTCGGCCATCAGGTGGCCCTGAGTGCCTTGATGGAAATGCCCCGGCTCCTGTTGCAGCACGTTGAATGGAACCATCCCGGCCAATACGTTGGCGTTGGGCATAGCGGCCTGGAGGTGCTCTGCGTTGGAGATTCCGTTTTGCAGGCTGACCACCGGTATGCCCTCGCTCACCCAGGGCGCGAGCTGTTTGCCGGCCTCGGAGGTGGCGGCGGATTTGACCGTTACCAGCACAAGATCGGCGTTGCCTGCCGCCTCGGCAGAGGTCACATACTGATGCTCGGTCAGCTGGCTGTGGAAGCGAAACCCTTCATAGTCAGTGACCGTCAGTGGGGAGGTTCGGAGGCGCTCCTGCATGGTCTTTCGGCCCACCATGACCACGTTCACACCGGAAGAAAGCAGCCTGCCTCCGAGGTAACAGCCGATACTGCCAGCGCCAAATATAACGACCTTGAAAGAACTCTGCGTCACGGGCTTTGCCTTATTGTTTTCCCAAATAGTGGAAGGGCTGCCCGCGAGAGTCAACTATCAGGCGGAGCTACGGGGTGAGATGATCTTTCCCGCCAACGACAGTGCCCGGCGATTTTTCTCTCAACTTGAGGGTTGAACACTGCAGTGGTGAGTCCGTATAACGGACCTTTATCCCAATAACAGGAGGCTGTCATGCCTGAACAAAGAACCGTTGTGATTACCGGGGCCAATCGCGGCATCGGGCTTGAGTTGGCCCGTCACTTTGCAGGTGAAGGCTGTGACGTGATTGGCGTATGTCGGGAAGCGTCTCCCGAGCTCAAGGAGGTGGCGACTCGAGTCATTGAATCTGTTGACGTCACCACGGCAAGTGGACTTCAGTCATTGATTGACGGCGTGAAGGGCCAGTCGACCGACCTGCTGATCAATAATGCCGGCCTGCTGCAGGATGAAAAACTGGGCAGCATTGATTTCGATTCCATTCGTACCCAGATGGAAATCAACGCTTACGCGCCATTGAGGGTGGCGGAAGCGCTGGTGTCCCAGATACCTTACGGCGGTAAGATTGCCAACATCACCAGCCGGATGGGCTCCATCGCGGACAACGACTCTGGCGGCCGCTATGGCTATCGTGCGTCCAAGGCGGCGCTGAACGCCTTTGGCAAGTCCCTGGCGATGGACCTTAAGCCAAAGGGCATTGCGGTGGCCCAGCTCCATCCCGGTTATGTGCAAACCCGTATGGTGAATTTCGGCGGACTGATTACGCCCGAGGAGTCAGCAAAGGGCTTGGCGGCGAGAATCGAGGGCCTTAACCTGGAAAACACGGGCTCCTTCTGGCACAGCAATGGTGAGGAACTGCCTTGGTAATAACTTGCCAGGGGGCCTCGCTCAGTGGCATAGGTGGCTGACAAAGCTGGAGACCGGTGGGTGCCGGGCAATCGTCTCGGGGCAGATGACCACCAGTTCCTTTGCAAGCCCGGGATCGCTGACGGGGATGGCTCGCAGGGTGCCTGCTCGCACTTCGTCAGTGACCGAAGCCGCCAACACCAGCGAAATACCCACCCCCGCCTTGACCGCCTGCTTTACGGCTTCGGTACTGCCCAGTTGCATCGATACCTCCGGAAAAGGCCCGTCGTCGCCAAAGAAATTAGCCAATAAACGGCCAGTGCCGGTCCCTGGCTCGCCGCCCAGCAGCGTCATTCCTGCCAGGGCTTCCCGGTTGATCTGCGTCATATCGGCACAGGGGTGGCCAGGCGGCACAATCAACACCACTGGCTCCTGTTTCCAGTCACGGGCCTGGAAGCCGGGCTTGGGGTGCCACCACTCCATGACTGCGATATCCAATTCGCCGCTGGTGAGCTGTCGTGCGATGGCGGGGTTATTGTCGATCACCAGATCCACGTGCGGAGAGGTCTTCCGGTCCATGAAGGAGCGAACGTGAGGCTGCAGCATGTAGATACCGATGTTGGAGCTGGCACCTACCCGCAGACTTGTTCCGGTGACCGCCTCCCGCGCGCGTTGGTCCAGGCGTAACATGCTAAGGGCGAACGGCATCAGCGCCTGGGCCGCCCTGGTGGGTTCGCAACCGGACTTGCCGCGTTGGATCAATAATACGTCCAGCTGCTCCTCCAGTTTCTGAATGTGCTGGGATAGGGTGGGCTGGGCGATGCCGAGGTGATTGGCGGCGGCCTGGAAACTGCGGTGCTGAACGAGGGTGATAAAACTCTTGAGCCAGACCAGGTTCAGCATACTGTTCCCTTGGGTTCGAGCGGTGAGTTGACCGCGTCCTGGGGCTGATGGCCTCTGAGCGCCTGAAGGATGTTGTCGGCTGCCCGCTGTTCGATGGCAAATCTCACGTCCCTGACGGCCGAGCCCGTGTGTGCGGTGAACAGGGTGTTCGGGTGGGCCAGCAGTGCCGGATCAATCCGCTGCGGGCGGTCCGGTCTGGCCCAGTCTTCCATTTCAAACACGTCCGCCGCGTAGCCACCCAGATGTCCGTACGTCAGCGATTGCAGAACGGCTGCCTCGTCCACGACGGAACCCCGGCAGGGATTGATCAGAAAACTACCGCGTTTCATCTGGCGCAGGCGGTCAGCGTTGAGCGTGTGCAGGGTATGTTCATTAAGCGCCAGGGCCAGTATGACGATGTCGGATTCGGCCAGCAGGTCATCAAGCTCTGACCTGGAAAGGCCCAGGGCGTCTTCTTCGGCAGCCGGTAGGCTTTCCGGTTGTGAGTACAGTATTCGTGCGCCCCAGCCCTGGAGCCGTGTAGCCACGGCTTTGCCGATGGCTCCCATGCCCACAATACCAATGGTCGAGCCTTCAATGCCGAGGCCATAGAATTGAGGCTGCCAGCCCTGGAATTCTCCGGAACGGACGAACTGGTCTGCTGGCCGGATCTGGCGAATCAGGCCTATGGTTAATCCAACGGTGAGTTCGGCGGTGGGCACGGTCAGCAAATCGGGCACGAAGGTCAGCCAGACTCCGTGACGGGTGCAGGCGTCCACGTCAAAGTTATCGAATCCCTTCAGGGCAGCGCCGATCACTTTCAGGTCGGGGCAGGCCACCAGAAATTCCTCGCTAACGCGATCTGGCATAAACGCCATCATGGCATCGGCCGTAGCCGCGCGAGCTCTCACCGAACCCGGTGGCAGGGTGACGGCAGACTGGTTTGTGATCAGCTCGCAGTGGGGCTCCAGGCTGGCAAGTATACTGTCGTGGACCCGGTGGGTGATGACAACTCTTGGTTTCATTCGCTGTCCTTATTTGAATGTCTTACGGAGGTGGCCGCTCAGGCTGTCCACCATCGTTACCATCAGCAGTATGACAATGAGGATGGCACTGACTTCCTGATACTGCATGATGCGCAACGACCCCATGAGCTCGAAGCCGATACCGCCGGCACCGACCATGCCCATGACGGTGGAGGCGCGAAAGTTGTATTCCCAGCGATAGATCGACACATCGGCAAACTGCGGCAGCACCTGTGGCAGAACCGCGTGCCAGAGCACTTGCAAACGCGTGGCTCCGGAGGCATCAGCGGCCTCAACGGGGGCTTCATCCACATGCTCTATGGCTTCTGCGAAGAACTTGCCGACCATACCGATGGAATGCAGGCCAAGGGCCAACACCCCTGGCAGTGCGCCAAAACCCACGGCCGCGACGAAAATAATGCCCATGATGAGTTCCGGTACGGAACGCAGGCCGTTCAGCAGGGTGCGGGTCAGGCGAAACACAGCAGGATGGGGCGTGGTGTTTCGGGCCGCCAGAAAGGCCAGGGGCACGGAGGCTGAAACCGCAATCGCGGTGCCGGCGATGCTCATCGCCAGTGTGTCCAGCAGGGGCGATACCCAGTCCATCACATTGGTGAAATCAGGTGGTAGTGATTCTCGTAACAGGGTGGCGATCGCGGGGACGCCGTTAGCAAGGGTGCGGAAGTCGAGCAGGTCCACGTACCAGCTGGCGAAAAAGACCACCGCCAGTACCAGGCCTGCCTGCCAAAGCTTGCTCCGCCAGCCCCGTGCGTGTTCGTCCAGCACGGAAGCCGACGGAGCCGGCGACAGGGCCGCCGGTTCCGTCGTCGTGTGAGTCATAAAGCCTCTTACATCTTCGCGAAATCAAGGTTGAGCAGGCCGCCCATCTTGCGGATCACGTCGTAGTCGGAATCCTCGATAGCGGCAAACCCCTCGGCCTTAAGGTTGTTCAGGATTTCTTTGTCATTAATGCTGATGAAGGCGTCGCGTATCTTTGCCTTGAGGTCCGGGTTCAGGTTTGACCGCATGGCCCACGGATACTGTGGGAACTCGCCGCTGTAGCCAAGAATCCGGACGTTGTCGCGATCAATCAGGCCACGGTCCATGACATGCTGGAAGATGACTTCCGACAGGCCGCCGGCCTCAGCGTTGCCGTTGGCCACGTTCACCGCAACGGAATCGTGGCTGCCGACGAAGTGGGCTTCATAGTCCCTGTCTGCTTCCAGTCCGGCAGATTCAAGCAGCACCGTTTTGGGGATGAGGTGGCTTGAGGTGGAGGCGCGATCGCCATAGGCCATTTTCTTGCCCTTGATATCGTCATAGGACTTCACGCCCGAGTCCGCATTGGCGATGAGGATGGAACGGTACGTGGGTTTGCCGTCTACAATCATGGCGGCGAAAGGCTCGATGTCGCTTTTACTCTTCGCCATCACGTAGGACAGTGGGCCGAAATAGCCAAGGTCGATACGGCCGAAGCGCATGGCTTCGATCATGGACGAATAGTCCGTTGTGACGATCAGTTCCACTTCTTTCCCGAGGGTGCTTTCCAGGTAGTCTTTCAGAGGCTGGTTGCGCTTGATCAGTTCAGAGGCATTTTCATCGGGGAGCAGGGCGACCTTCAGCAGATCCGGGTTGGGGTCTGCTGCGGAGGCCTGCATGTTCATTCCCATCATCAGGCAGAGCACTAACACGAGGTTGAATAACGGTTTCATTGGGCGATCTCCAGTTGCTTGGTGGGATGGTTCGATGGTTGAGGGTGGGAGGTCTGCGCGGCGGTCTTGCCGGGGTCGGAAACTGCAACGCTCGCGCTGTGGTAGATCTCATCAAGATGGTGTTGCTCCAGCTTTGCCGGTTCCGCATCGAATACGATCCGGGCGTTTGCCAGGCCGATGATGCGATCGGCAAACCGCCGGGCGTACTCCAGCTGGTGCAGTGACATTACGGCGGTGATACCGTCCTCCCGGCAGATATCGCGCAAGAGTGTGAGTACCCGTTCGGACGTTGCGGGGTCCAGACTGGCGACAGGCTCATCCGCGAGGATCATGGACGGCTGTTGCGCCAGGGCGCGGGCGATACCCACCCGTTGTTGTTGGCCGCCAGACAGTTGATCCACCCGCGCAAGGGCCTTTTCACCAAGACCAACACGCTCCAGGCAACGCAAGGCGTACTCCAGTTCCGCCCTCGGTAGGGGAAACAGGCTGCGCCACGTACTGTGGTAGGCAAGCCGGCCTGTGAGTACATTCTGGAGCGCGGTATGTCGTTCGATGAGTTGGTGGTGCTGAAAGACCATGGCAGTTCTACATCGGTGCCGGCGGACCGTCCTGCTGGTCTTCAGGGTGCCGAACTCAGCCGAGATCACCGTGCCGGTGGTGGGTTGCACCAGATGATTGAGTGAACGCAGAAGGGTCGATTTGCCCGCGCCCGAAAGGCCGAGTAGTACCGTAAACTCACCTTTGTGGAACTCGACGGTGGTAGGTCGCAGCGCCAGGACGTTGCCGGGGTATGTTACTCCCATGTCCTCGATGCGGAGCATCATATCGGGGGAATGCACAGACGGCATGGAATCACCTTTTGCAATACATAAGCTCGCTTTATTGCGAGTTACAATGCAACGGTAATCCTTGAGGGTGACAAAACAGTGTCAGGTAGGTGACAGGTCAATGACGAAATTATGAAGGGGCAATAAAAAAAGGCAGCCGAAGCTGCCTTTTTCAAACGTGCTGACTGTTATTTAAACAGCAACAACGTTCTCTGCCTGAGGGCCTTTCTGGCCGTCAGTTACGGTGAACTCAACCTGCTGGCCTTCTGCCAGGGTCTTGAATCCGCCGCCTTGAATAGCGCTGTAGTGAACGAATACGTCAGGGCCGCTTTCACGAGTGATGAAACCAAAGCCTTTTGCTTCGTTGAAAAACTTAACAGTACCGGTAGTAGTCGACATAATCATAATCCTGAAATCGATAATTTAATGTGCCGCCAGACCATCTTGAACGATGACTGATCAGCGTTGTGCGGAAACAAAAAACGCGCGGAATCAAAAACAGGACGGACAACTACCAAAACAACAGAGATGCGTCTTATTCGTGAAATGCTGTGCTAAATCTTTCCTACGAAACGAACTTTACTCCTATGTCCCCGGAATTGCCAAGTTTATTTGTAGGCATTTACCGATGCGATCCAAAATCAAAACAATTACTCTGAGAGTCAGAGGCCCGTTATTTGGGAAATTGCCGTTTGGAACGAGGGTGAACTCATGAAATACATCTTCGAGGTTCGCATACGAGAAGGGCACACGGCAGAGGAATACGCCGATGCCTGGGTTCGTGCCAGCGAGATCATCCAGCAGGCGCCGGGCGCGCGCGGAACAGAGCTGCACCGGAAAATTGGTGACCCGAATGTGCTGATTGCCATCGCCAGTTGGGACAGCAAAGAGCAGCGGGATGCCATGGAAGGGCAGCATAACCCGGAAGTGGCCCGAATCATCCGCAGCGCCGCGCCATTTTGCGAAATTACGCCGCTTGGCGAATTCGAGGACCCTGAGTGGGTAGTTATGCCGCCTGGTAAGCGAGGTAGATGAGTGGCCATGGCTCGAAAACGCCCGCAGATCCCATCCACGGCCGCATTGGGATTCCAGGCCGGCATTGGTGTGGTGGGGCTGCTGGCGATTTTTCTGTTCGGTATACCGGTTCAGTACGATGGTTTGAGCTTTGGCTCGGTCGTTCTATGGGGAGTGGCCGGCAGTGTGGCAACGTACGTCGTGATCATGATGCTGACCTGGCTTCCGGGCCGGCTTCGTGACTCTCTGGAATCCCAACTGGAGCAGTTGCATCGTTTCGCCTGCGAGTATTCCTGGTCGGTGCTGGTAGCCTTGGCAGTCTTCGCAGGAGTCGGTGAAGAATTGCTGTTCCGCGGGGCGATCCAGGGTTGGCTGGCCCAACACACCCACGATGCGGTTGCGATAGTCGCTGCGTCGGTGCTGTTTGGCATGGTGCATTATCTTTCGTTCACCTACTTTCTATTGGCGACCGGGTTGGGAGTGGTGTTGGGAGTAGCGTATGCACTGACGGACAGCCTGCTGCTGGTAATGGTCTGGCATGGTGTTTACGACATGATTGCGCTGTACTGTCTGCGTCGGTTTCCGGAATGGTTTGGGGTGCGGGTTGGATAAACCAGAAACACATCGTCTGTTCTTCGGGTTGGAAATCCCCGATTCGGTGAAGCAGCGTCTGGTGTCAATTCAGCAACCGGTTGCAGGGGCGCGCTGGCAGCGACCGGATCAGCTGCATCTTACGCTGGTATTTCTCGGTAGTGTGGCCAGGCAGCGGTTGCCAGATGTATGTGATGCTGCCCGAAACCTGCCAGTTGGACAATTTGATCTCACCGTTTGCGGCCTGGGCTGCTTCGGCCGACCGGACTTTCCAAAAAATCTGTGGGCCGGAGTTCAGCCAGCGGATAAACTGGCTGAGCTTCACGAGGTGCTTAACCAGAGTCTGTGCATGCCTGGGTTTGAGCAGGAAAAACGCCCGTTCTGCCCACATATCACGTTGGCTCGTTTCAAGAGGCAGCGTGGGTCAGTCGCCGAATTGCTTGAGTCTCAGGAACGACAACCTATAGGGACCTTTTCGGTGGGCGGGATCGCGTTGTTTGAAAGCACACAGGGGACTCATGGGGCTGTCTATCAGATCATTGAACGGTTTCCCCTCGCCGGAAATCCCGAGAGACTTTGCCGCTAACACGATGTAAGGGGAGTCAAATGTTCCACTACGAAACCGAACCAAGATTCAGCGACACCGACGCACTTGGCCATATCAATAACACGGTTTACCCGGTCTGGTTTGAGCAGGCGAGAACACCGGTGTTCCGTATATTCCATCCTTCCCTGGAGCCGAAAGGCTGGCCACTGATTCTCGCCCGCATGGAAATTGATCTCAAAGCCCAGTGTTACTGGGCCACGCCTGTTAAGGTGCGATCCGGCATTGGCAAAGTCGGCAACTCTTCCTTCGAGGTAATCCAGGAAGCTTGGCAAAATGGTGTTTTGGTTGCGCGTGGCGTTACCGTGCTGATTCATTTCGACTACGAGACTCAAAAGTCGGTCCCCATCCCTGAAGCGGTTCGTAGCGAGCTTGCAGTGCATACTTTTGAGGCATAAACCGCTGGATTGCCAACCACAGTTCCGGAGACAACGTGGACACGCTTAACAATAACGAAGTGGAACGGATTTTTTCATCGGCACCGTTTGTTGCAGATATTGGTCTGGAACTGGTGTCTATCAAAACCGGTGAATGTCGCTCCCGTCTGGTACTGGCGGAACGGCATCTGCAGCAGGACGGTTTCGTGCACTTCGGGGTGCAGGCTACGGTGGCGGATCATACGGCCGGTGCTGCCGGTGCCTCCGCTGTTAAATCCGGGCAGATGGTCCTGACATCGGATTTCTCGCTGAAGCTGCTGCGGTCAGCCAGCGGGACACATATCGAGTGTGTCGCCACTGTGCTCAAGGCAGGCTCCACGTTAACCGTGGTAGAGTCTGAGGTGTACTGTGGCAAGGCCGGCAACATGAGGCTTGTCTCCAAGGCAACGGTGACACTGGCCATTGTCAGCCCCAAAAACAGGTGAGGTGGCGTGCAGTGAAAGACATTTTTCGAAAGCTGTTCTGGCCCATTCTCTGTTTTTTTGAGAAAGGTGGAAGCGCCGAGGGTTATCGTCAGTCGCATCGTAAAATACTGCTGGTGGTCGGTTTTCTGTTCCTGGTTCTGTCCGGGGTGTCGCTTTTCTTTTCAATCTTCGCGGAAACCTTCAGCGCTTTGTTACCTATTGTGCTGTTTTTCGTGATCAGTCTGGTCTGTTTCGTGGTAGGACTGCTAGGCAGCGATAGTGCTGTAGCCCGGATCTGGGGCGCCCGATAGGCCATGGGCCCCACCATTCCGCCGGAAAGCTTTATCGACCTGCTGCTGGACGCACTCTGCGTTGTAGATCGCGATGGCTACGTTCGCTACGTCAGCGCAGCCAGTGAGCGGGTATTTGGTTATCTGCCGGAGGAAATGATTGGACGGCGAATCCTGGATTTTGTTCATCCGGAGGACCTTGAGAAAACGCGTCAGGCTGTCAAAGAAATCCTGCGGGGAGAGCTGAAGCCGCACTTTGAGAACCGTTACATCCGCAAGGATGGCTCAACAGCCCATATCATGTGGTCTGCCCGTTGGTCTGAAAAGGAACAGATCCGCGTGGCGGTCGCCCGTGATGTGACCCAGCGCAAGCGGGCCGAGGCTATGCAGGCCGCCATGTATGCCATATCGGACGCAGCGAACAGTTCGGATAGCCTGCCTGCCATGTTCCGGCGAATTCACCAGGTTGTGGAAGGCCTGATGTCAGCGCCTGCTTTTATGGTGGCGCTCGTGGATACGCAGGGCGGTGAGTTGTACTTTCCCTATAATGCCGACCGTCATGAGACGGGAACCCCCGGTTTCTCTCAGGATATCGGTTCTCTCTGTGAACAGGTCATCCGTTCCGCCAGGGCTCTGTTGCTGACGCCCGGAAGCAGCGTGGCTTTCTCGCCTCAGGCGATCGATACCTCGCACGTTGAGGTACGTCACCACTGGCTGGGTGTGCCGCTGAAATCATCCCAGGGTGTGTTCGGCGCGATTGCCGTACAAAGGCAATCAAAGAGTGCGTGTTACACGGACGAAGACAGAGAGCTGTTGGAGTTTGTCGGCATACAGGTTGCCGCCGCGGTGGAGCGTAAGCAAATGCAAGCGCAATTGGAGCATATGGCCAGGTACGACCAGCTGACGGAATTGCCGAACCGTAGCCTGGTCCTGGACCGGATTCAGACAGCGCTTGCGCGTGCAGCCAGGGAAGTCGGCTTTCTGGCGATACTGTACCTCGATCTGGATGACTTCAAACAGGTCAACGATACCTACGGACACGCCGTCGGAGATCAGGTCTTGCAGGAAATGGCTCGCCGATTGGTGCAGGGGGTTCGGGCCGCAGATACGGTTGGTCGGCTGGGTGGCGATGAGTTCATCGTGCTGCTTGATGGAATTGAACAGCCAAGTGACGCGGACAGTGTTGCTGAAAAATTGCGGGCAACTCTCAGTGAACCCTACGAGTTGCCGATGGCATCCCTGACATTGATTCCAAGTATTGGTGTGGCTGTCTATCCCGAACACGGGGACAACCATGAAGCACTGATTCGCTACGCAGACAGCGCCATGTACCGGATGAAAAAAGGAAGACCGGATCCGGTGTCCTGAACGTTTGCGTGTTACTCCCCGGCTCGTTTCCTGGCTTCGAAGTTTTCAAGCTCAACGTTGATGGCGTTGGTCGAAATCACGATTTCGTACAGCGAATACAACAATGAGACCGACAGTAATATCAGGCTGATGCCGAACGCGATGGCCCCTGCAAGCTGAGCTCCCACAAACAGAACAAACATGGACATGGTGCAGACAAAAAAGCTGAGCACACCGTAAGCCTGCATCCGTTTGGTCAGCAAAATGCGTTTTCGCAGCATGCTGATCTGGCGGGCGATAAGGGCATGGTCTTCTTCCGTATCCATTTGCTTAAGCTGGCGTATCAATTGCGCCAGAACAAGAAAGCGATTGGTGTAGGCCAGCAGCAACAGTGAAATGGCGGGAAACAGAAGGGCGGGGGTGGTCAGTGTCAACGTCGACTCCTTGATCTGCACGGACAGGTTTGACCAATATAGCAGGCTTTGTCGGTTGCTGTAGCCCCATCTCATGCTTGGCACTTTGGCGCGGCTTCCAGGATTCATCACGGTGGTGTTGACGTTTTTGGTTGTGCCAGTGTCGTATTGGTTCAACCTGATAACTGAAAACAGGGTCACATTAGAGCTATCGACAACCCGGTAGGGGGAGATAGCAATGGCCGTTAAATTTGAGCAAGCACTTCTGGATTATCCGCAGCAACGGGCGGGCGCCGCCCGCCAGCCTGACAGTGTTGACCAGTCCGACCGTCGGGTTCCTATTAACCTGCGCCAATCCGGCCCCACGCCGGTGGAGATGTTGATTTCCACCCGCGTGCGCAAGTCGCCCTACTGGCATCTGGCGTACGAAGCCGGATGCTGGCGGGCGACCGTTTACAACCGTATGTATCACCCCCGGGGCTATGTCCGCCCTGAAGATGGCGGCGCTATGGTGGAATATGAGTCGCTGATTCATGACGTCACCATGTGGAACGTGGCTGTAGAACGCCAGATTCAGGTCAAGGGCCCGGACGCGGAACGTTTCGTGAACTATGTGATCACTCGAGATGCCACCAAAATAAAACCCATGCGTGGCAAGTACGTCATCCTTTGTAACGAGGACGGCGGCATTCTTAATGACCCGGTTCTGCTTCGTGTTGCCGAGGACGAATTCTGGTTCTCCCTTTCCGATAGCGACCTGGAATTCTGGTTGCGTGGCGTCAACATCGGGATGGGCTTTAACGTCACCATCGCGGAGATCGATGTGGCGCCGGTGCAGATCCAGGGCCCCAAATCTGAGGCGCTCATGGCTGACCTGTTCGGTGAGCGCGTGAAGGAGATTCCGTACTATGGCTTGATGGAGGGCCAGGTGGCCGGTCATGACGTGATTATCTCCCAAACCGGTTTTACCGGTGAGAAGGGTTACGAGATTTACCTCAAGGAAGCCACCAAATACGCCGAAGACCTCTGGTACACCGTGCTTGCCGCCGGTGAGGCCCACAATCTGAGAGTGATTGCGCCGGCGCATCACCGCCGAATTGCTGCCGGTATCCTTTCCTGGGGCCAGGATGTGGATCAGGAAACCCTGCCATTCCAGTGCAATCTGGCGTATCAGGTGCCTCGCAACAAGGACGCGGATTACATCGGTAAACAGAAGCTCGAGAAAGTCCGCGAGCAACTGGACGCAGGCAGACCGCCGTTCAGCCACATCATGGTGGGCATCCGTTTTGGCGGTGGCCAGGTAACCGACTATGCCAACGACTTCTGGCTGGTCAGCGGACCGGACGGCGGCGAGCCGGAGGGTTATGTTACCTCGCCCTGGTACTCGCCCGAGCTGGAAACCAACATTGGGTTGGCTTATGTACCCTTTGATCTACGTGCCGTTGGCACCCGCCTGACGGTCCATCTGCCGGTGGAATACGCCGCTACGGATGGCTCAACGGCTGTCGAGGCGGAAGTGGTGGAAGTGCCTTTCCGGCCTTCGGTGAACCCCAATGCCCGAGAGCGGGCGCGGGCGAAGGGAATCGACTTCGCGGACTAGCAACGCAGTGGGGCAGACAGGTAGCAATGGGGTGTGCGATTCATGAAACTGGTGAGTGATACACAGCCGTTCAGTGCCCGCGACGAGGAAGCCATCGCAAGGATGCAAGCCCTGGTGCGTTGGGCGTCCATTGAGGCAACACCCCGCCAGATACTCGCGCAGGAGCACTTGCCGGATTTGCTGCCGCGAGGCACCTGTGTCTATGTGCCTTTTCTGCCAAAAGGCGAGTTCAGCGATACCCTGCGGGCGTGCCGTCATTTACTGAACGTTGGTATGCAGCCGATTCCCCACGTACCCGCACGTATGGCCGAGAGCCGCGGGCAACTTCGGGATTGGCTCTCGCAACTGAATGAAAGCGGCGTTGACCGTTTACTGCTAATTGCAGGCGACAGCGATGCGATCGCCGGACCTTTTCCAGACACGCTGGCGGTTCTGGAGTCCGGCCTGCTGGCCCAGTTCCAATTCCATGGTATCGGTGTCGCTGCCCATCCGGACGGGCATCCAATGGCGGACCGGGCTACCCTCATCCAGGCCCTTGGCATCAAACGCGAATACGCGCGCACGACGTCAACAAGGCTCTGGGTGGTCACTCAGTTCACCTTTGACGCCAACGTGGTCATCGACTGGCTGCAAAGCCTGGGCGACATCCTGGAAGAAGTGCCGGTGTACATTGGCATGGCCGGCCCGACGCGAGTGAAAACGCTCATTGCCTACGCGGCTCAATGCGGGGTGGGAGCATCGGCCCGTCTGATGCTGCGACGCCCTGGCAGCGCCAAACTGTTGCGTGCGTGGTCGCCGGACGGAATGGTGCGCGCGCTGGTCCAGTACTGCCTGGACAACCCGGACACCTTGCTACGGGGTATTCATCTTTTCCCGTTCGGTGGCCTGCGCCAATCGGCGCAATGGATTCAAGAACACAGCGGGTCCGTTGAGGACCAGAGAGGCCAGTTTCATGAGTCTTCAGTACAGTAAGCTGACACCCGCAACACCACCGGAAACGGACTTTCCGCCGCCGGGCACACCTGACATTGAGATTGCCCGCTCGGTCCAGCCTCAGTCCATTCTGCTGCTGGCCCAGCAGCGTTTTGGTCTGCCGGGGGAGAGCCTGGTGCCGTTCGGCCACTACAAGGCCAAACTGGATATGGCCTATGTGGACACCTCTGATAGTGCACCACGGGGCAAACTGGTACTGGTGACCGCCATTACGCCCACCCCGGCGGGGGAGGGCAAAACCACCACCAGTGTTGGGCTAAATGATGGCTTCAACCGCCTGGGCGTGCGTTCGTCCGTGTGCCTGCGGGAACCTTCCCTGGGCCCGTGTTTTGGCATGAAAGGGGGCGCTGCCGGCGGGGGGCGGGCACAGGTAATTCCGATGGAAGACATCAACCTGCATTTCAATGGGGACTTCCACGCCATCACCACGGCTCATAATCTGCTGGCGTCATTGATCGACAACCACATTCACTGGGGGAATGAGACGGGCCTGGACCCTCGCTATGTGAGCTGGCGGAGGGTGATGGACCTGACCGACCGCTCCCTGCGCAACATGGTGTGTGGTCTTGGTGGTGCGGCCCATGGTGTGCCCCGGGAAACCGGGTTCGACATTACCGTGTCGTCTGAGATTATGGCGATTCTGTGCCTGGCGGATGGCCGGGCGGACCTGAAGCAGCGGCTGGGCAATATCATTATCGGCAGGCGCTCTGATATGACCCCGGTGACCGTTCGTGACCTGGGTGTGGAAGGGTCGCTAACCGTGCTTCTGAAAGAGGCACTGCAGCCCAATCTGGTCCAGAGCCTGGAGCACAACCCGGTGTTCATCCACGGCGGGCCGTTTGCCAATATCGCCCACGGCTGTAATTCCGTGACCGCCACCCGTGCGGCCCTGGCACTGAACAATGTGGTGGTTACCGAGGCGGGCTTTGGCGCCGACCTGGGGGCAGAAAAGTTCATTGATATCAAATGCCGGCACACGGGCCTGCGGCCAGACGCCGCTGTGGTTGTCTGTACCATCCGGGCGCTCAAGATGCAGGGTGGGGTCCCTCGCAGCCAACTCTCCGTTCCCGACCTTGCCGCCTTGAGGGAAGGTGCCGCCAACCTGGAGCGGCATGTTCGTAATCTGCAGCAGTTCGGACTGACGCCAGTGGTGTGCATCAACCGTTTCCCGGACGATACCGAGGAGGAAATGTCGCTGGTGCAATCCATCAGTGAGTCTCTGGGTGTGCGTGCAGTGCCTGCCGACCATTGGGCCTTGGGGGGTGAGGGTGCCACCGAACTGGCCCAGGCGGTGCTTGATCAGATGGACGAAGGCACACCGGAAGTGAACTTTCTCTATGAAGACAGCCTGCCGTTGGCGGATAAAATCCGCACCATCGCCACGCGTATCTACCACGCCGGTAGCGTGGAATTCACCACGGTGGCGAAGCGGCAACTGGAGGAATACGAAAGCCTGGGGTTTGGACACCTGCCCGTGTGTATTGCCAAGACCCAGTACAGCTTTTCTGCGGATTCGTCGGTGAAGGGAGCGCCCTCCGGCCATATGCTGCCGGTAAGGGAAGTGCGGCTGGCGGCCGGTGCCGGCTTTGTGGTGGCGGTGTGTGGCGACATCATGACCATGCCCGGTTTGCCACGCCATCCCGCGGCACTGGACATTGCGTTGGATGAAAACGGCTTGGTGGTGGGGTTAACCTGACCCGGTGTTCTCGAAAATGCCATAGGTCGGCTCAGACCGGGCGCGTCTCAATGCCTGCAGAGAGGAGGACGGCAGGCTTGCCATGGAATCGGTAAAAACCGCGCTGGAAGAGCCCTGGGAATAAATTTCCATTCGCTCGTGTTTGGGCGCTCGCCCCATGGTCTTGCGATAGCATCGGCTGAAGTGGGTGGCGGACACGAACCCACACATGGAGGCGATTTCCACAATCGAGCAGGATGTCTGCTTGAGCAATCGGCGCGCCCGGTTAAGGCGCACCCGCAGGTAATAGCGCGAAGGCGTGCAGCCCGTGTGCTTGAGGAACAACCGTTCCAGTTGCCGCCGCGAAATGCCGGCCAGTGTTGCCAGCTCCTTCAGTTCGATGGGCTCTTCGATATTGGCCTCCATCAACTGGGCCGCCTCCGCCAGTTTGGGTTGGGCGCAGGCCAGTCGCGGGTGCATGGGCATCGGTTGCTGTTCACTTTCCTCGCGCACCCGGTCGCACACAAACATGTGGGATATTGCATTACTGAGCTCCTGGCCGTGACGCCTTGCCAGAAAGCTGAGCATCATGTGCATGGGGACGGTACCACCGGTACAGGTCATGCGTTCCCGCTCGACGGTGAACAGGCGGTTGTTGGTCTGTACCCGTGGGAAACCCTCCTGCATGGCCTCCAGACATTCCCAGTGGGCGCTACAGGCATGACCGTCGAGAAGGCCTGCGCTGGCCAGGACATAGGGGCCAGTGCAGACCGCCCCAAGGAGGATGTGGCGACGGGCCATCTGCTTCAACCAGACGACCTCTTTGCGGGAAAAACTCCGGGTAACATCAATGCCGGCCACCACGATCACCAGGTCAAACCGGTGCTCTTCCTGGATCGACCCGTCGGGCAGCATGGTAATGCCATCGCTGGCACGGGCAGGTTCGCCTTCGGCGGTAAGCAGCTTCCAGGAATAGAGTTCAGTACCGGACAATTGGTTGGCCATACGCAGTGGCTCAACGGCCGTGGCGAGGGCAATCAGGGTGAAATTATCGATCAGCAGGAAGCCGACCCGATAGGGCTCTTGGGCGGGCCTGTCTGTGTGTGAGCCTGTATCAGCGGTCATGGTAAACCCCCTTGCCCCGCCTGGGCCTGTCGCGGCAATGTCTGGCTGTCACACCAATTGTATTACCTCAACCTGAACACTAGTTGTTGCCTTTTGATAGTGCAATAAGTGATCAGTTCCAATGTGATCTCATTCTATGCTGGCGGTTCGGTAGCGAATGGTCCACAACCGACACGGGACTTTGCAGAATGATCCAGAAGCGACGTTTATGCCATTGTTCCGGTCGCTCAGAACTGTCGTAAACCATCGTTCGAATGTCGTCAGCAAGCAGGCGGCGGATCGCTGAAGGCGCTATCCTTGAAGCACACCCTAAGGTAGGAGTCTGCAAAGTGGCTGTCAGTCTGTTTGAGCTGTTCAAGGCAGGCATTGGCCCGTCCAGTTCTCATACCGTCGGGCCCATGGAGGCCGCGCGCCGGTTTGCAGGTGGCTTGGCTGATGAACGCCTGCTGGCTTCCGTGCACCGGCTGAAGATATCCCTGTATGGCTCATTAGGTGCTACCGGGAAGGGGCATGGCACTGGCCCGGCTGTGATGATGGGTCTGGAAGGAGAGCGGCCGGCCCGGATTGATCCCGAGCAAATGCCGGGTCGGCTTGAGCGTATTCGACGTACAGGAACCCTCAGCCTCGCCGGTCATCATCCGATTCGTTTCCGCGAGAGTACCGATATCGTGTATTACCGACGGAAATCCCTGCCAGAACACCCCAACGGCATGGTCTGTCAGGCATTTGATGAGGACGGGCAGTGCCTGTGTGAGCATACCTATTACTCGGTAGGCGGTGGTTTTGTGGTGGCGGCAAACGCTGACGGCAGCCTGGAAATCCGTGCAGACGACACGCCCATGCCTTATCCCTTCAACAGCGGGAAAACCCTGTTGGCTCTTTGCCAGGAACACGGGCTCACCATCGCCGACATTATGTGGGCCAACGAGCAGGCCTGGCGTACGCCTGATGAGATTCGAGCGGGTATTCTTGAGCTCTGGCGGGTGATGCGTGAGTGTGTGAAAAACGGTATCCGCCATGAGGGGGACTTGCCCGGAGGCCTCAAGGTTCGGCGCCGGGCGGCGTCGCTGTATCGCTCGCTGATGGATAAAACGCGAGTGGACCTGATATCGCCGTCATTGAGCGCGCTCGACTGGGTGAATCTCTATGCCCTTGCCGTGAATGAAGAGAACGCGGCCGGCGGTCGGATTGTGACCGCACCGACCAACGGTGCCGCCGGTATTATCCCTGCGGTGCTGCATTATTACTGGGAGTTCTGCCCCCAGGCTGACGAAGACGGCATTGTCCGCTTTATGCTGACAGCCGCGGCGATTGGCGTATTGTTCAAGGAAAATGCGTCCATTTCAGGGGCGGAAGTGGGCTGCCAGGGCGAAGTGGGATCGGCCTGTGCGATGGCCGCTGCCGGGCTGGCTGCAGCGACGGGTGGCTCACCGGAACAGGTTGAGAACGCGGCCGAAATCGGTATGGAACACCATTTGGGGATGACCTGTGACCCCATTGGTGGGTTGGTGCAGATTCCCTGTATTGAGCGCAATGCCATGGCATCGGTAAAAGCCATCGACGCGGCCATCATGGCCTTGCGGGGAGACGGCAAGCATTTTGTGTCCCTCGACAAGGTGCTGCACACCATGCGCGAAACCGGCCGCGATATGCTGGACAAGTATAAGGAAACCTCAAGAGGCGGGCTGGCGGTCAACATCATCGAGTGCTGACCGCCAGTGTTGGCTGAACGACAGCGTTCAGGACTTGACCCGCTCGTTGTCCGGATCAAATAGCGCCCGATAGCCGACGGCTTCGATACGGATGGGGTAGTGCTCCTGGAAGTATTCCAGGGTCAGTTCCCGGCCCTCCTGGGCATACTCCACGGGAATGTACCCCAGCAGGATGATCTTGCCCACCGACGGCCCCCACACCACGCTGGTGTTGTAGGAGCGGCGGCCGCGACTGTCCACCAGCACTTCTCCGGTTTGCGGATCGAGGATCGGCCACTGGCCAACCGGGTAGCGCAATACCCCGTTGGCGTCCCGATGTTCCGTCAGGGTCATGGTGCACAGGTACGCGGCCTGTTGCGACCAGCTACGTTGTTCCAGGTAGGCGGCCTTGCCGTGGAAGTCTGCCTCCTTGACCTTGGGTCGCTGGAGCCCGGCTTCGTATAGGTTGTACTCTGTTTCGAGGTCTACGTTCTGCAGGCGCAGGCTTTTTTCCAGACGGCGCGTGTTGGCGTAGGTCTCGATGCCAACCGGCGTAACGCCAGCGTCGTACAGCATATCCCAGATTCGCAGGCCATAGCTGAACGGGAAATAGAGTTCCCAGCCCTGTTCGCCCACATAGGATATCCGGAATGCCCACACCGGTACGCCCTGGATATTCAGTTCCCGGGCGGTGGCAAATGGGAAATTCTCTGCTGACAGTTCGTCCGGGTTGGTGACGAACTGCGACAGCGTTTCCCGCGCCTTCGGTCCCCAGAGCCCCAGGGTGGCCAGGTCATCGGTGCGGTCCTGCAGGCGGATATTGTTCAGGCCTTTCTCCCGTGCGATGCGTTTGATCCAGCAATGGTCCCGATGGCCAGTGTCGCCGCCGCAGACCACCCGGTAATCGTTGTCGCCCCGCCGGATAATGGTCAGGTCGGAGCGAATGCCGCCACGGGCATCAAGGAAGTGAGTGTAGACACCCTTGCCGTGGGGAATGGTGCCGCCCACCTTGGCGACGGACAGATATTCCAGCAGAGTTTCGGCGTCGTCACCGGAGATGTCGAAAATAGCGAAGTGGGAAAGGTTGATCATGCCCACCGATTCGCTCATTTCCAGTTGCTCGGCGTTGGACACTTCCCAGAAATGCCGGGCATCCCATTCATGTTCCCGTACCGGAATGCGGTCACGATACTTCGCCAGCAAAGTGGACTCGTTGGCGGCGTAGCCGTGGGCACGCTCCCAGCCGGCAGCTTCCATGAAGTAGGCACCCAGCTCTACCTCTCGCAGATAGAAGGGGCTGGTTCGCATCCTGCGACCGGTCATGTAGGGCTCGCGGGGATGAACCGCCGGGGTGTAGATCTTCTTAGCGGTTTCATAGCAGCGGTTGTAAACGTAGTCCGCGGTTTTCTGCAGCGGATAGTGGCGGGCTATGTCGATGCTATGGGGGTCCATTTCCGGAGAGCCATGGGTCATCCAGTCCGCCAGAACTTTGCCCGCACCGGGGCCATCCTTGACCCAGACCGCTTCACAGAACCAGAGGTTACGCACTTCCGGAGATTCCCCCATCAGTGATCCGCCGTCGGGTGTGACCGACAGCAGGCCGTTGAAGGAATGCTTTTCTTCCCAGCCCAGTTCGCCGAGGATTGGCGTCATTTCGATGGCTTTTTCGTAGGCATCCATAACCTGATCCAGCGTCAGATCTCGCATGGACGGCGACATCCGTGCTTCGCCGGGCTCGGAAATAGCCCCGGGGTAGACCAGTCGAGGATCTTCTGCTTCGTAATAGCCCCATTCAATGCGGCCTCCCTCGGTGGTGGTAGGGTCGCCGGTATCCCGCACGTAGGCGGAGTTGCCCTGGTCGCGGAACAAGGGATAGACAATCTGCTTGCCGGTGCCGGCCAGTTCCTCATAGGGGCCGAAGAACAGCAGCGGGTGTTCCAGTGGCATCAGCGGCAGGGGCGAGTTGGCGGTATTGGCCATCAGAGGCCCCCAGATGCCCATGGACAGCACCACGTACTCGGTTTCGATGTAGCCCTTGTGGGTTTCAACGCCCCGTACCTGGCCGTCCTGTACGTCGATACGAATGGCCGGGGTGTAGGCAAAGGCCTGCAGTTTTCCCGTAGCGACCGCTTCTTCGACCAGATCGCCCGCAACACTCTGGGAGCGGGGTACCACAAGCCCGGCGTCCGGGTCCCACATGGCGCCCTGGATACAGTCTTCGTTCAGCAGGGGAAACAGTTCTTTGGCCTGTTTCGGTGAAATCATACTGACGTTGGTGCCGAATGCCTTGCCGGAACCGACCTTGCGGCGGAGTTCGTCCATGCGCTCGTCGTCATCAGCGCGAGCCACTTCCATGCCACCGCATTTCACATAGTTGCCGCGTTTTTCATAGAACGCCTGGCTGTACTTGGTGGTGTAGATATTCAGCTTGTCGTGGGAGGTGGTGAAGCAGAAGTCCGAGGCATGGGAGGTAGAGCCGATGTCCGAGGGAATGGCGGATTTTTCCAGCCCGACGATGTCATCCCAGCCCTGTTCGATCAGGTGGTGGGCGACCGATGAGCCAACGATACCGCCCTGGCCAATGATGACGACTTTTGCACGTTTCGGTAGTTGTGCCATCTCGATCCCCCTTTACCCACAATGGCAGCCGCGTGCGCGGCCTTGATTCAATGTGGCCCGGATCGGTCACGGGTGGTAAATCCAATACGACACCAAGTCGTCCAAAAACGGCAGGGATGCTCGCGTACCGTTCAGGCCAGTTCGCAGGCCTCCGTGATCACCCGGTTTCGGCCAGCGGCCTTGGCGCGGTATAGCATGGCGTCGGCCCGGCTGATGGCATCCTCGATGCCCTGTCCAGGCAGGTACTCGGCAATACCGACGGTGGCAGTCACGGAGACACCCGCGATGGGTGCCCTTTCAATGGCGCGGCGGCAGCGTTGTGCGGCGTGGCGGGCGCTGCGAAGGTCCACGCCCGGTGTGGCGACGAGGAATTCGTCTCCGCCCCAGCGTGCGGCGAGGTCCACTTCACGAACGGTTTTGGAAAGGATAGCGGCAAATTCGCGAATCACCGCATCACCAACTTCGTGGCCGTAGTCATCGTTGATGCTCTTGAATTCGTCAATATCAATCAGAATGATGGTCAGAGGGCGCTGGTATCGGTCTGCCTGGGCGGCTTCGGCAGACAGGAAACGGTCAGCACCCCGGCGGTTTGCCAGGCCGCATAGCGGATCTGTGTTCGCCCAATGGTGCAGGGTTTCAGCTCGCGCAAAGGCACTCCAGGAGCGTTCACGCAGCAGCGTTCCGGCGCTGGTAAGCACCAACAGAACGGTGAGGAACAGATGGATGCGCAGCAGGTATACCCAGTTTTGACAGTGATCGCCTGCTGCCAGGAAGCATTGAGAGACTTCCTGAGTGGTCAGCGCGCCCGAAAACAGCAAGGTCGCGACACCTGTCACCATGCCGCCCCGAAAACCAAGCGCAATAAAACCGCCAACGATCATGATACCCACTGCCCAGTAGTGCCCGCCCGTGAGCAAAAGAAGGTGTTCGCCGAGCGGGTCGCCAACCGCAAAATGCCATGCGAGGCGGCTGAGTATCATCGTACCGACCACGGCAACGAGGGTGATTTCCATGGTTCTGAGCTGCAAGGATCGGCGCCAGAATGCGAAGCCAAGAATGGTGAGAATGACAGAAAAAACAGGGTAGGCGATGGTAATGAACGGGTCGCCCTGTTCCCGGAAGGCCCAACTGAGCATCATGATAGCCACGGTCAGGGCCAGAACGCCAAGATAGGTGCGCCGCCGGTAGGTCTCAAGGCGGTTAAGTTCTATTTTGACGGCTTGGAGATGATTTCCGGGTGCTGGGTCCATAGCGTTTGTAATTCCGTTTATCGCGGGCGCGCTTGGGGCGCCGACATAACCACAGAAGATTGTAGATATTTGCTACAGATATTATCGTGCATTCCGTGCGCGAGTCCACGTTTGCCAACCGATGTTGTCTGGCGGGATCATGGGGACCTGGCAATTTGATAGAGTAGACAGTCGTCATGGGCAACGTTTATCAGATTCTCGCCGATGCCGTCCTGACCATTCATCTGCTGGTGGTGGCCTTCGTTCTGTTCGGGTTGGTTCTGGTGCTGGCGGGCAACGGCCTGGGTTGGCGCTGGGTGAACAACTTGTGGTTCCGGCTGGCTCACCTGGGTGCGATTGCCATCGTGGTTGCAGAGGCCTGGCTTGGCATTGTCTGCCCGTTGACCACACTGGAAATATGGCTGCGGTCAAAGGCCGGTATTGATGGCTACACCGGCAGCTTTATCGAGCATTGGCTGCAGCAGATTCTCTATTACGATGCGCCTGCCTGGGTATTCATTGCCGCCTATACGGTATTTGGGCTTGTGGTCGTCGCTACCTGGTGGTGGTTTCCGCCTCGCTCGCGCAGATAGGTGCCATTCTCTCTTTTCCAAGGAGATTTTTAACGTGGAGCTATCGTCTCCCGGAAGCTGGACCCTTCTTCAGGGTAGTCTCGTGTTTTTCGTGTGTGCCGCCATTATCGCGCTGGCCGGCACGCGTATCACACGGGTTGTGGACCAACTCGCTGACCGCACTGGAATAGGAGAGGCTGCTGCGGGCGCGGTGCTTCTGGGGGCATCGACATCCCTGGGTGGGTCGGTGCTGTCGGTGACTGCAGCGTGGCACGGCAACGCGGAACTGGCCGTGAGCAACGCTTTGGGTGGCATTGCTGTCCAGACGTTTTTCCTTGCGGTGGCGGATATGGTTTATCGTCGCGCCAATCTTGAGCATGCGGCTGCGTCTGTGCCGAACATGATGCAGAACGGCTTGCTGATTTGCCTTCTGGCGTTGATCCTGTTCGCGCCCCACCTGCCGGACGTGACGTTCTTCGGTGTTCATCCGGTCACGCCGGTTCTTCTGGGCGCCTACATCTACGGAATATACCTGGTGCGGGACGCATCGGAATCGCCCATGTGGCGGCCTTCAATAACCAGGGACACGCGGCAAGACGAGCCTGACGACGTAACAGCCATGCCGCCGCTGCTGCGGCTTTGGATAGAGTTCCTGGCGCTGATGCTGGTGCTGGGAATTGCAGGCTGGATGCTGGAGCCGGCGGCAACGGTGATTGCAGACAGGGCTAACCTGAGCCAGACCATTGTTGGCGTGATGTTGACGGCGATCAGTACGTCAATTCCCGAGCTGGTGACGTCCATAGCCGCAGTTCGCCGAGGCGCTCTGACCTTGGCCGTAAGCGGTATTATTGGCGGCAACGCGTTCGACACGCTGTTTACTGCAGCCTCCGATATCGCCTACCGGGACGGGTCGATCTACCATGCCATGCCGGAGGATTCGGTATTCTGGGCGGCGCTCACCCTATTGATGTCCGGCGTGCTGATGATGGGATTAATCCGCCGTGAGCGTCACGGTATCGGTCAGATTGGTACAGAAAGCGTGGTTATCATGGTTCTCTATCTGCTGGGCGTAGTGTTGTTACTGGCGGGCTAGTCAAACCGTCTAGCCTGGCTGAAACGATCCCGCCAGTAGTATCCGTTGAGGGACGAGCGGGTAACGCCGATGGAGGTCGAGGAATGAATGAAGCTGTCACCACCCATGTAGATGCCAGCATGCTGGTCCTTGCCTTTGATACGGAAAAACACCAGGTCGCCAGCACGCAGTTGGTCACGACCGACCACGTCACCGGATGCCAGCATCTGTGAGGTTGTACGGGGTAACTGACGGCCGAGGGCTTCATCGAAGGCAGTGGCGATGAAGCCAGAGCAATCGAAGCCATTGGCTGAGGTGCCACCGTAGCGATAGGGCGTGCCTTCGTAACGCTCGAATACCTGCCATAACCGATCTGCTGTCGCCGCATCCTCGGGTGTGGCGTTGTGAGGGGGCTGCCAGGTGGTGCCATTCGTTGGAGGCAGGTTCTGGTTACTGGCGCAGCCTGCGAGGCCGACGGCCATCAGGATTGCGAGCATCGGAAGCACTGGGCGCCGATTCATGGGAAAGCCTCTAATCGTTTTACATGGGCCTACTCTAAAAGGCCTGGCGCCGGTTTGTCAGGTTAAAGTTTGCTTCGATTTGTTTTCTGCAGAGGCCACTTGACGGCTCGAGGACATTTCGCGAACTATGCCTTTAGGCTTCCAGCTTCCGAGGTTTCCATGAGTCCTCCCTTTTCAGACAAGACACAGCGCCTGTGCGTAAGAAACGCCACCCTTGGCGATATACCGGGAATCATCGCCCTGAGCCGCCGGGTGTACGCGGGCACAGGGATGTATGGCTACACCGCTGGCCCCCTGACAGGGCAGATCAACACCTTTCCTGAGGGCCAGTTTGTCGCCATGCTGGGTGACCGCGTGGTGGGGTATTGCGCCACGTTTCGTATTGGTGAAGACGTTGCATTGGCGCCCCATGACTGGACAGAAATTACCGGTAATGGTTATGCCTCGCGCCACGACCCGGAAGGGGAGTGGCTGTACGGCATGGAGGTGTGTGTAGACCCCGACTGCCGTGGCTACCGCATTGGTGAGCGCCTGTACAACGAACGTAAAACGCTCTGCCAGGCGCTGGAGCTGCAGGGCGTTGTGTTCGCGGGCAGGTTACCGACACTGGCCAAACGCCTGAAGAAGTTTGAATCGGTGGAAGAGTACGTGGAGGCGGTGAAATCGAAAAAGCAGCGGGACCCGGTGCTGTCGTTCCAGTTACACAACGGCTTTGAAATCCACGGCATTATTCCGCACTACCTGGATGCTGACCACGCTTCCCTGGGTTACGGTATCCACCTGACCTGGCGGAATCCCAAGGTGGCCCGCAACGGCGACAACGGCAAGCGCAAGCGATACGGCCGGCGAATGCCGGACACCGTTCGGATCGGCACGGTCCAGTACCAGCAGCGCCGGGTGGCATCGTTTGAAGAATTCAGCGACATCGTCCGGTACTTTGTGGATGTGGTGTCCACCTACAAAGGTGATTTCGTGGTGTTCCCGGAGTTGTTCACGCTGCAATTGCTGTCCATTGAAAGCCGTGAAGGGACCCCGGCGGAAGCCATCGAAGCGGTGACGGAATACGCCGAACCTTTCCGCAACCTGATGCGCGATCTGGCCCTGAGGCACAACATCAACATTATCGGTGGCTCCACGCCGGTCAAGGAGGAGGACGGCCGGGTTCGCAATGTTGCCTATGTCTTCCTGAGAGACGGACAGGTGTTCTCTCAGCCCAAGATTCACCCCACGCCGAACGAAGCCTATTGGTGGAATATCACCGGTGGCAGCCGTGTCACTGCCATTGAAACCGATTGCGGCCCCATTGGTGTCCTGGTTTGCTACGACGCGGAGTTTCCCGAGCTGACGCGTCATCTGGTGGACCAGGGCATCCAGATTCTGTTCGTGCCTTTCTGTACCGATGAGCGCCAGAGTTATCTGAGGGTACGGTACTGTTGTCAGGCCCGTGCGGTGGAGAACCAGCTGTTCGTGGTCATGTCTGGCAATGTCGGCAACCTGCCCAAAGTGCCCAACATGGAGTTGCAGTACGGCCAGAGTTGCATCCTGACACCCTGTGATTTTCCCTTTGCCCGTGATGGCATCGCCGCGGATACCACGCCGAACGTGGAGACCGTCGCCTTTGCCGATCTACGGCCGGAAACACTGCTTACCGCCCGCAACAGCGGCACAGTGAAGAACCTCAAGGATCGCCGCCACGACCTGTACACGGTGAACTGGCGCGGACACTGACCCATTGATGGCTGCTTTCATGACATTACGCCGATGCCTGCTACTGCTTCTGAGCCTGATTGTCATGTTGTCGATGGCGGGTGGCCTGTACACCCTTGTGGCGTGGGAAACCTGGCGGAAGGCAAACGGCATCAGCAACCTTGAATGGCGATGGGGTGACGTCTCGCTGGCGGGCCTGCGACTGCACCGATTGTCTGCGACCCAGAGCCGGGAAGGGCAGCGTTATCACCTGGTGGGGAAGCAACTGTCGCTGGCCTGGAGCTGGCACTGGTATGGTCCCATGCCCGAGGCCATTGTGATCGAACAACTGGCACTGAGTCTGCCGCAAGGTGTCCATGCCGAGGGCGATCTGACAATCTCAAGGCCCCTGGAACCCGGTGAACGGCAACTCACCACTCGCGCCATGAAGATCGAAGGTCGCTTGGCTGAGCGGGCCCTCGCTGGCTGGACCATGGGGGAAGGCCGGATAAACCTGACGGTCAGCGGTACAGCCAGCGAGCAGGCTGCAACACTGACCCTCGGCGAACAAAGCCGCGTCGAGTTCGACGATATTGCCGCGCCCGGCAAGGATTCCCGGTTGGATGACCTGGGGGTCAACCTGGCCGGTGTGACTCTGGTCGGGGAATATCAGTTGACCCCCATGGAATTGGAGCGTCTTGCGGTCGAGGGGCCGTTTGAGGCGACCGTCGCCACCATTCACCACCCCCAGTTGCTTCCCCAGCCCTGGCGATTCGATGGGCAGCTGGACGGCACCCTCAGCGAATTGAAGATCGACGGCAGGCTTTCGTCGGACGCCGGCGTCGATGCTGACATGGACATGAACTATCCGTTCGAAGGGATACCGGCGCTTGAGGTGAGCATGAACGCTGCCGGAGCAAGTGGCGGTCGCGCGCTGGCGGATACGTTCACCGCGTGGCCAGCGGCGCTCGAGGTGAGTGACGGCCGCGTCGAGACGGCCCTGAGTGCGCGCTTCCCATCCCAGGGCTTCCGCGTTCAGGGAGATCTTGTTTTCGATAATCTTGATGGATTGTACGACCGGACGGCCTGGACCGGTCTCGACGGCAGGGTGAATCTGAACCTGGACAATGACCACGTAAATGTTCGGACCTCCGACCTGGTATTGGATGCCCTCAATCCTGGCATCGCCTTGCGCGATGTCCGGGTCGCCGGCCTCTATCGCTCGCCGCGGGATCAGATTGCCAACGGTACCCTGGTTCTGGACCAGGCCTCTTCCGAACTTCTGGGTGGTGAGGTTCGGGTCACACCCGGAGAATGGCAACTCGCTGACATGCCGCTGCGGATTTCCCTTGAACTCAGCGGCATCGAGCTGGCGAAACTGATGCAGGTATACCCCGCCGAGGGGTTGGCGGGCAGTGGTTTGCTTCAGGGCGCCATTCCGGTCCGGGTTGGTCCGGAGGGTGTGAGCATTGATGCCGGGCAGGTCCAGGCGGTGGCCCCTGGCGGCACGCTGAAACTGCCAGCCGATCGATTGAAGGGGATGGCCCAGGGTAACCAGGCGATGGCACTGGTGGTCCAGGCCATGGAAAACTTTCACTACTCGGTTCTCAACAGCACGATAGACTATGCTCAGGATGGTACCCTTATGCTGGGATTGCGGTTGGAAGGCAGCAGCCCTGAAGTACGAGATGGTCATCCCATTGTCCTGAATATCAATCTGGAAGAGGACATTCCAGCGTTGCTGACCAGCCTGCAACTGAGTGGCCGGGTCAATGAAGCCGTGACAGAAAAAGTGCGCAACCTGATACGGGAGCGGGACGCGCAACGTCAATCCACCGGGGCGGGAAACAATCAGGAGTAAGGAATATGGTCGCATTTGGGCCGGGCGGTTTGTCCGGAAAAGGTGGTTACACGCTGGTGCTGCTGGCACTGGCCCTGGGTATGGCAGCCTGCACGCCTACGGTCAGGATGGAGGCGCCCAAGGAGCCCATCACCGTGAACCTGAACGTCAAGATCCAGCATGAAATCTACGTGAAGGTGGATGAAGAGGTGGATGAACTCTTCGGCGAGAAGGGGTTGTTCTGATGGTCAATTCTGAATCCAGGGAGTCACTCATGAAACGGTTTTCCAAACTCGGTGCGTTTTTCCTCGTGCTTTGCCTGGCACTACCTGCCGCGGCCATGGGGCTGCAAGAGGCCAAAAACCAGCTGGATACCGCCAAACAGCAAGGGCTGGTAGGAGAAACCCCAACGGGTTATCTGGACGTGGTCAAGGCAAGCGGAAACGCCCAGGGCATTGTCGACGCCATCAACCAGGCACGTCGGGATGAATACGCCCGCATTGCGGAGAAACACGATATTCCTGTCACCCAGGTGGAAACGGTGGCTGGCCAGAAAGCACTGGAAAGAACACCATCGGGGCAGTACATCCTGAAGGATGGCCAGTGGGTTAAAAAATAGATGGGCCGATTCCAGGAAATCGGTACAGCGACGATTCCCGGTAACGGGACCCGGTTGCGACTGCTGCAACGCAATGATGAGTTCTCTATCAAGATTGCCGGTACCACCGGTGAGCTGATGAACAGCCGCCTGCATGGCTCGGAGGACGCGCTGGCCACGCTCGCCTGCGAGCGTATCGGCGGCGTGGCTGGGCCCCGGGTATTGATTGGTGGGCTGGGCATGGGGTTCACGTTGGCTGCGGCGTTGTCGGCTCTGGCAGAGGATGCCAGGGTAACCGTGGCGGAGCTCGTACCCGAGGTCGAGGACTGGAACCGGGGACCGCTGGGCGCTGCCGCCGGGTATCCACTGAACGATGCTCGTGCCAGTGTTCATGTGGGCGATGTGGCGGAGTTGCTGAGAGAAGGCGATGGCAACTGGGATGCCATCCTGCTGGATGTGGACAACGGCCCGGAAGGGCTCACCCGCAAGGAGAATAACTGGATTTACTCCCCGGACGGTATTGCAGCTGCCCAGAAGTCCCTTAGCCCCGACGGCGTACTGGCCTATTGGTCCGCCGGCCCGGAGCATGCATTCACCGAAAGGCTGCGCCGCGCGGGCTTCTCCGTAGAGCCGGTTACGGTCAGGGCTTTGCGACCGGGCAAGGGCGCACGCCACGTGATCTGGCTGGCCTGGTAGAGCGGGCCCTCCGAGGGCCTTATTGCTGGATGGTCATTCGAAATACAGGTATGTGTGTTGTATGTTTGTGGATAGAGGGGCGATGCTCCACAGCAAACGCCCCATCCATTCGCTGAAAGACTCAGGAGGTATTGTCATGAAACCCTCAATGAGTTTGACCGGTGAGCACGAAAGCCACAAAGTGGCAGCCGTTTTCGAGACAGAGTCAGATGCCAATGGAACGGCAAAAGCATTGTGCAACGAGACCAGCCTGACCAATGATCAGGTATCCGTGTTGAGCCCCGCGGACCGGCGCCAGGGAAAAGAACTTGAACCTGAAGACCAGGGTATCTGGCAGACGCTTGTGCGTTCCCATGTGGGCCTGAGTGTCGGCGGTGCCGTGTCGGGTTTTGTCGTCTATGTGATACTGAATGCCCTTGGCATTGGCTTTATTTCGCAGAATACGGTGGTTTCAGCGTCTGCGCTCACCGCGCTTGGTTTGATGCTCGGGCTATTGCTCGCAGGGGGCATAACAATCCGCCCGGACCACACACCCTATCTGATGAAGGCACAGTCCGCATTGCGCAAGGGCCATTACGTATTGGCCATTCATGCAGAAAGCACACAACAGATTCAGGAAGCAAAGTCGCTTCTGCGCGCCCGGAATGTTAAAACAGTGCAGACCTTGTGATGTAACCGACCGGGATTCTGTGTATGGAAGATCTGAAGCGTTCGCGGGTAACTATTGTCGCCGTCAGCGCCGTTGTTCTGTTTTTTCTCACCAACTATCTGGCGCGTTTCCTGTTCGGGCTGACAGGGGTGGTGGTTTCCGTGGTGATCGCAGCATTGATTGCGGCCTACATCGGCTGGTCGGTGGCCCGGGTATTGAAACGGGTGCCGACCAGTGAAGAGCGCGGTCGCGTGCTGTGGGCCTATGGCGGCTTTCTCGGCGCACTGTTCGTGGCCTGGGGTGCCTATGTGGGCCTGTCTGCCGGGCTGGATTCCTCGGGAGTACTGTTCCTGCTTAGTCATTACCTGCCGTACCCGGCGCTGGCCCACCTGATGTTGTCAGACCGTATGGCAGCCCGGTTCGTGGGGAAGGCCGGTTAGTCGTCGCCGGCCTCGGCATCCCTCAGGCGTTCCAGGCGTTCGCGCTCTTCCTCTTTCGCGGCATCAATAACCGCCATCAGCTCGTCCACATCCGCGCTTTCCGTGTCGTGCTCGAAACACCCGGTCAGCCGGCTGTCGGGGTGCAGGTCGCCGGACTCATAGAGCGCCCAGATTTCCTTGCCATAATCCGTGTTCAACAGTTCAGGGGCGAAGCGGCCAAAATAACGGCGCATGTTGTCCACGTCCCGTTCCAGCATTCTTTCCGCGCTGTTGTTGCCAGAAGCATTAACCGCCTGCGGCAGGTCGATGATGACCGGGCCAGTGGCATCGACCAGTACATTGAACTCTGACAGGTCGCCATGGATCAGGCCGGCGCTGAGCATGCGCACCACGTCAGCAATGACTTTGCTGTGATAATCCCGGGCCTGCTCCGGCGTGAGTGTGACATCGTCCAGCCGTGGCGCTGCTTTGCCGTCTTCGTCGGCAATCATCTCCATCAGCAGCACGCCATCCACGAACCCAAACGGTTCCGGTATTCGCACGCCAGCGCCTGTCAAACGATAAAGGGCGTCCACCTCGGCGTTTAGCCAGGCGTCTTCCTGTTCCTTTTGCCCGTAGCGGGTTTTCTTGCCCATGGCGCGGGCGCGACGGCTGTTACGAACCTTACGGCCTTCCTGGTATTGAACGGCCTGTTTGAAGCTACGTTTCTGAGCCTCCTTGTACACCTTGGCGCAGCGAACACTGTCACCGCAGCGCACTACGAACACCTGGGCCTCCTTGCCGCTCATCAACTGGTAGAGCACTTCGTCCACCATGCCGTCATCGACAAGGGGCTGCAATCGTTTGGGTATCTTCATAGATCCTTTCGGTCGGCTGGTTGGGCCTGGCGGGTCATCGGATGTCGACCGGCGTGTATGGGGGCATCTTACCTGAAATTGGTAAAAGACCCCTCATATTCGCGGATTTAGTGCGTGGCTTCGCTGGGGGGCTTCTGGTCCATGTTCCTGGCGAGGATCTTGTCGGCATCCAGGGAGGCGATGGGTATCTGGGTGTCGCGGGGAATATCGCCGCTGAGTTGCAGGGCGACGTATCGCATGGCACAGACCCGCAGAAAGGAGGTGAAGTTGCCCAGGTCATGCCCGGCATCGATGGATTCGTGATAAAGCCTGGTGATCATCTGGGGCAGGTTCATGCCGTCCCGGGCGGCGATTTCTGTGAGTGCGTTCCAGAACGCGTTCTCCATGCGAATACTGGTGACCATGCCGTCGATGCGCAGGGAATGGGTGCGGCTGATCCAGAGTTCGGAATCCGCGTGGACGAAGAGTTTACACATGGTGTGGTCCTCGTGAATCCGGGGCTGCATTGGCAGCCCCGTTTCCGTCACTTGTCCAGCAGTTTGAAAAACTGTGCCAGCCACTGCGGATGCGCTGGCCATGCCGGTGCTGTCACCAGATTACCATCGGTGACCGCGGCGTCAACGTCGATGGCGGCGAAGCGGCCTCCCGCCAGCTCCACTTCCGGTTGGCACGCCGGGTAGGCAGAGCATTCGCGGCCTTCGAGCACACCGGCCGCGGCCAGCAGTTGTGCGCCGTGACAAATGGCCGCCACCGGTTTTTCGGTTTCAAAGAAGTGGCGGACCAGTTTCTTGACGTCGTCGTTCAGGCGTAGGTATTCCGGGGCGCGACCACCGGGTACGACAAGCGCGTCATAATCCGCGGGGTTGAGTCCGGCGAAATCGGCGTTCAGGGCGAAACGATGGCCCGGCTTTTCGGTGTAGGTCTGGTCGCCTTCGAAGTCGTGGATGGCCGTGGCCACGGTGTCTCCTGACTTTTTGTCAGGGCAGACCGCATGCACCGTGTGGCCAACGGCCTGAAGTGCCTGAAAGGGCACCATGGTTTCGTAGTCCTCGGTGAAATCACCTGTGATCATCAGTATTTTTTTACCGTTCATACCCGTCTCCTTGTGCTTGTTGGTGGTAGCCTGAATACAGTATCAGCGGGCGAATCGCAGCGGGTATTAGGGGAATACTACAGTGTTATGTTATAACACTATGTTCTGCCGACCTTTTCAATGAACGACACGGGCGATCTATGACTTCACCAATACCCACCAATCTGGTGCTCGGCTTTCTGGGCGTGGGAAAGACCACCGCCATACTGGACCTGCTGAAAAAAAAGCCGGAAGGGGAGGTGTGGGCGGTTCTGGTGAATGAGTTTGGCGAAGTGGGCATTGATGGCGCCTTGCTGGAAACCGAAGGTGCTTTCGTGCGGGAAGTGCCAGGAGGCTGCATGTGTTGCGTGGCCGGGTTACCGATGCAAATCGGACTCAACCAGTTGATTCATAAAGCCCGCCCAGACCGGTTGCTGATTGAACCCACGGGCCTTGGGCATCCCTCCCAGATTATTGAAACCCTGACGGGAGAGCATTATCAGGATGTGCTTCAACTGGGCCCCGTGCTTTGCCTGGTCGACCCGAGAAGGCTTGAGGAGCAAAAGGTTCTGGAAAACGTACAGTTTCAGGATCAGGTTGCGGCAGCTGATATTGTGATCGCCAATAAAACTGACCTTTGCACACCGGAGCAGGTTGACCGGTTTGATCATTGGGTGGCCGAGCTGCAGCCGGAAAAGACGGCTGTTTTCCACACCCGGAAAGGCCGGTTGGAATCCGCCTGGCTCGACGGGGAGACCGCGCTCTCCGAGGTCAGTACGCCCCACGCGCATCATCACCATGCCTCTTCGGAAGCCTCGCCGGTTCCCGATATCCAGGACGAACCGTGGCAGTGGGTCAGCAACTGTGGGCAGGGGCATTTCAGCGTGGGCTGGCGTGTCCATCCAGACACGGTCTTTTCAGAAACCGCTCTGCTGGCATTATCGCTCGATAGCCGTTTTGTCCGGTTCAAGGCTGTGGCTCAAACCAGTGATGGCTGGCGGACGATCAATATGGCGGACGGCGCGCTGTCGGTATCTGAGTGCGAACCACGAGAACTGTCCCGTCTCGAAGTCATTAGCGAGCAAAGCCTGGACGTTGATGAGCTGGATGCCAGCCTGCGTGAATCTATCGAGAAAACGGGCCTGTCATGCTGAAAATTTCCAATGCGGTGGAACTGGGGGACTGGGAGATCGAGCTTACCCAGATCCGGGCCCAGGGCGCCGGTGGCCAAAACGTCAACAAGGTAGCCTCCGCCGTTCACCTGCGCTTCGACGTCCTCAACTCCAGTTTGCCACCGTTCTATAAAGAGCGGTTGATGCGACTGTCCGATCAGCGCATTAGCAAGGAAGGTGTGATTGTCATCAAGGCGCAGAAATTTCGCACCCTGGAGCTGAACAAGGAAGACGCCCTTGAACGCCTGAAAGCCTTGATTCAGGACGCGGTAAAGCAGCAGAAAGCCCGCCGACCCACGCGCCCCACCAAGGGATCACAGCGACGGCGCGTGGACAAAAAGACCCGCAAGGGGAAAACCAAGGCCTTGCGGGGGAAGGTCCCGTTGTAAGTATCGGGCGTGTTCAGTACAGCAAAAAGGTTGCATAGCCGGCACTGATTGCCATGCCTATTACCACCGCCAGGAAGACAGCCACGAGCGGCCAGCGGAACAGAGACTTCAACAGGATCAGTTCTGTCAGGCTGGCGCCTGCACTGCCAATGATCAAAGCCATCACCGCGCCAGCGCTGACACCTTTACCCAATAGGGCCGCTGCCAATGGGATGACCGCCTCGGCACGGATGTAGAGGGGCGCGCCAATAACCGCTGCAATCGGTATGGCAAAGGGGTTGTCGTCGCCTGCATACGCAGCGAGCAGGTCTGCTGGAACAAAACCGTAGATAACACTTCCGACCGCGATACCCACTATCAGGTATGGCAGCACCTTTCTGAAATCCGACCAGGTTTCGTTCCATAAACCGTTGAATTTCCCGGCACGGATATCCCCGAGAAGTGATTCGTAGTAGGACACGACGGGAATAGCGTACCCCTGGCTGCTGTATGTAATGGAACTGCTTGCCCCGGAGCTGCCGCCGGAACAGGAGGGTTCCGTATTCGTGGACCCGGCGTTGCCGGATGCCGCTGAGCAACCACCCTTAACGGTATCGACGTTGAGCAGATATCGCTCGAATCCCAGGCGTTGCAGTACCCATCCGGCAATAACGGAGACCAGCAGGCCGAAGGTAACGAAAATACCGGTTAGCTTCAGGCCAAACGTGACGGACAGCAGCACCACGATGATCGGATTCAATAAGGGGGACGCGAAGAGGAAAACCATCATCGGCCCAAACCCGGCACGGGCACGGATAAGCCCTTTCAGTAAGGGAATTGTGGAACAGCTGCAGAAGGGGGTGATCGCTCCCAGCAGAGCGGCATACAAATAGCTTTTGCCGCGCCGGGCGCTGAGCGCGGCTGCGATCTTCTCTTGCGGCACATAACGTTGCAGCACTCCAACGAGATAGCTGATCAATAGGAACAGGGCTGATAATTCCAGGGCGAGAAAAGCGAACATCCCCAGGGTGTCTTGCATTTCCTGTGACATGGTAACCTCTATATTTCTAGATATATGGAAATATAAATCTAAATTGCGCTTGGCTTTGCTGTCAAGTAAGTTTCTAGAATTATCGAATTAAGAGTGATGGCTATGACAAATGAAGAAGCGGCTATGTGTCTCGCAGAGCTTGGAAATACTCACAGGCTGTCGATTTTCAGGTATCTGGTGAAGGCGGGCCACGACGGCGCGTCCGTCGGCGATGTGCAGCGCCAGCTTGGAATTCCCGGGTCAACTCTTTCTCACCATCTGTCGCGCATGGCCAACGCGGGTCTTATCAAGCAGGTGAAGCACAGCCGTGTTATTACCTGCTTGCCAAATTTCGAACTACTGGAAGCACTGACCGGGTTTCTCAAGGAGGAGTGCTGTGTGGGACATGAATCGGAAAAACCTGCTACAGAGAGCGGAAAGCAGCCTTGATAACGTCTATTTCTCGGGAGCGTCGCTATCGAGCAATCTCGCGCCGGGGCCTTCATCGCCAAGCTCGTCCCAGGGATTGCGTAGCCGGCAGGCGTCGATGGACAGGCAGCCGCAGCCGATGCAGCTTGTGAGTTGATCCCGAAGTCCGACCAGTAACTCTATGCGGTGATTCAGATCGGACTTCCATTGCTCGGAGAGCCGCTGCCAGTCGTGGGATGTCACGGTGCGGTCGGTCGGCAGGGTTGCCAGGGTTTCGCCGATCTCCGACAACGGAATGCCAAGCCGTTGCGCTACTTTGATAACGGCGATTCGACGCAACACGCCCCGATGGAAACGTCGCTGGTTTCCGGCATTGCGCCAGCTGTCGATCAGTCCTTTCTTCTCATAGAAGTGTATGGCTGAGACTGCGACTCCACTGCGCTCAGCAACCTCGCCGACGCTCAGAGCGGTTTTAATTTCTCCGTTTTCTATGCTCACCATAGCCAACTCCAATCGCTGGATTTGTTGACCTCAAGTTTACTTCAGGTTTTAAGCTGCTGTCGAACCTGACACAACAACAGGAGGAAGCGATGAGACAGATCCAGACTGATTTGTGGGAAACGGATGTTGAAAGCCCGTTTCCGGGGCTGACAACCCACGCCTATCTACTGACCCGGGACGACGGCAACGTATTGTTCTACAACACAGGCCATCATCACGAGATTGATAGAATGGCAGAGCTTGGTGGTGTCGCCCATCAACTCCTTAGTCATCAGGACGAATTGGGGGAGACGCTGGTGACGATCCATCAACGCTTTGGTGCCACTCTTGGCGGTCATGTCCGAGAGCGGGAGGTGTTCGCCAAGATCCGCGATCCCGACGTTCTGTTTGATCATCGTGAAACCATACTGAACAACATTGAGGTGATCCCGACGCCAGGGCACACACCCGGAAGCACCTGTTTTCAGGTGTTGTCTCCGAGTGGGAAGCGTTATCTCTTCACCGGCGATACCCTGTTCCTGTCGGAGTCCGGTGAGTGGCAGGCGGGTTACATCAAGGGTGTCAGCGACAGGGAAGAGCTGGCTCGCAGCGTGAGGTTGCTGGGTACCCTGACACCGGACGTGGTTATCTCCAGTGCATATACTGGCACGTCCGGGTTCAGGGAAGAGACTCCGGATGGCTGGGCGGGGGCCATCGAGAACGCGTTGAAACGGCTGGGGTAGACTACTCGTCCACAACCGTTTCAAATCCGCCATAAATGAGGCGTTTCCCATCGAAGGGCATGGGATTTACATCCGCCTGGATACGGGGGTCTTCCATCACTTTTGGCATGCCCCTGTTCCGGGCCTCGCGTGAGGGCCAGAGTATCCAGGAAAACACCACCGTCTCATCGGGCTTGCACTTCACCGCCATGGGGAACGATGTGACCTCGCCGTCGGGCACATCGTCACCCCAGCATTCCACCAGTTTGAGGGCGCCGTGATCCTTGAACACCACGGCCGCATCGCTGGCGTGTTTGATGTATTGCTCTTTGTTGGCGGTGGGGACCGCCGCTACAAATCCGTCGACATACGTCATGTTGAATCTCCTGGTATCAGTCCTTGGGAGGAAGTTCGCGCGCGGGCCTGACTTCAATGCTGCCAAAGCGCGCAGGGGGGATACGGCTCGCGAGTTGCAGAGCCTCGTTCAGGTCGTTGGCATCCAGCAGGTAGAAGCCCGCCAGTTGTTCCTTGGTTTCGGCAAACGGGCCGTCTGAGATCAGCACCTCGTCGTCCCTGACTCTCACCGTTGTAGCCGTGTCGATGGGCTGCAGAGGTTGGCCGGTTACAAACTTGCCCTGACTGGTGAGCTTCTCCACGCCGGCAATACACTCCTGGTTGAGGTCGTGCCACTCCTGTTCCGTCATGTTGTTGATGATGCTTTCCTGGTAGTACACCAGAGCCACGTACTTCATGTGAATCTCCCTTTTTGCGTGTGGTTATCTGTATGTCGTACGGAAGGTGGCTGAATCGACAGCCCGGGAAAATTTTTTATCACGCGCTGTCGAGAGCCGTCAGCCGTCGGCTCAGGTAGCGTTGTTCCGGCCCCTGTTGCGTGAGGGTCAATGCTCTCTGATAAGCAGTGCGGGCGCCTGCGAGGTCGCCTGAACGGCGAAAGAGATCGGCGCGTGCGGCGTGATAGAGGTAGTAACTCTGGATGGCTTTGTGGCCGGCCAACTGGTCGAGCAGCTTCAGGCCTTCCTCCGGTGTGTCTCGCATGGCCACCGCCACGGCGTGGTTCAGGGCAATGACCGGGGATGGCTGACGTTGATAGAGAGCCTGATATAGCCTGGCGATACGGGCCCAGTCGGTATCCGAAGCGGTGGCGGCCTTGGCGTGGGCGGCGGCGATGGAAGCCTGAAGGGTATAGGGTGCCGCTGGTGTCAGTTCCAGGGCTCGGGCGAGCCAGGCCAGTCCGGAGCGAATCTGCTCCTGGTCCCAGAGGGTACGGTTCTGGTCCTCCAGGGTTATCAGTTCGCCATTCGCGTCCTGGCGCGCATGCTGCCGTGAATCGTGCAGGAGCAACAGCGCCAACAGGCCGAAGACTTCCCCATCCGGCAACAGTTCGGCCAGTAGTTTGGCCAGGCGAATGGCCTCGCCAGCGAGGCTGATGTTGACGACGGTGTTGCCTTCGCTGGAGGAATAACCCTCGTTGAAGATCAGGTAGACGACCTTCAGGACGCTCTGCAGGCGCTGAGGGAGCTCCTTTCGTTCCGGAACTTCGTAGGGAATATTCGCTTCACGTATCTTGCGCTTGGCGCGGACAATTCGTTGCGCTGTGGTGGTGGGTTTCTGCAGCAGGGCGCTGGCGACCTGTTCGGTGGTAAGGCTGCATATCTCGCGCAACGTCAGTGCCAGTTGGGCCTCGATGGCAAGGCTTGGGTGGCAACAGGTGAAAATCAGCCGCAGCAGGTCGTCATCAATGTGGTCGGTGTCCGGCTCTGGGGTGTAGGGCTCGTCCTCGGCGACGCGGGAAAGGTTATCCCGGGCGGTCTGTCGCCGGCGAATGTGGTCAATGCCGCGTCGATGGCCGGTTTTGATCAGCCAAGCCGCAGGATTGTCAGGAATGCCCTGTTCAGGCCACTGTTTCACCGCAGCGGCGAAGGCCTCCTGCATGGACTCCTCGGCCAAGTCAAAGTCGCCAAGCAGGCGAATGAGCGTGGCCTGCACCCGGCGTGACTCGGTTTGGTAAAGCGCGTTGATACGGCTGGCTATGGTCATAGTCGCTACACCTGGTCCCTTGCGGCGATTTTCTGTTTGTTTTGATAACAGTAATCATTGTTTTATCGTGTAATCAAGTGAATGCGATGCAACAAATGGAGAGGGCTATGACCGCATCAGAAGATCGGCTTCGGGTATTTTATGATGGCGCCTGTCCAAGCTGTGTGAGGGATCGCAAATTTTATGAACGGCTGGCGGGCCGAACCGGTGACGCTGTCGAGTGGGTTGATATCACCGGTCGTGACGAAGAGTTGAAACAGCTGGGTATTGACCCGGTTGCAGCACTTCAGGAACTGCATGTTGAAGATGGCCGGGGCAACATTCATCGGGAACTGGATGCCTACATTTTGCTGATGTCGCGGGTGTGGTTGCTGAAGCCACTGGCTTGGCTGATTGGCTTACCGGTGATTCGCCCGGCATTCGCAAAGCTTTATCACCGCTGGGTGGGTGAACGGCTGGAGAGGACCGGTCGACTGCCAAAATAACCCGCGAGAATCGACGAATGTCGTGAAGCAGGCTAGGGTTCAATTAAGACATTCCTGGAAGTGACCGGAGCCTGCCAATGCAAATAGCGTATCGCGCCCGAGATCTGGCCGAAGCCCATATCGTCGCCGGCCTCCTGCAGTCCAGAGGCATCGAGTGTCATGTTGGCGGTCATTACCTGCAAGGGGCCATGGGCGAGATAGGTGCCGCGGGATTTACCAATGTTCATGTTGAGGATGAAGATTACGTCCTGGCTCGTACCCTGGTCGCTGAATACGAATCGGCAAATGCCCCGGAGAGTGCGTCTGCCCATGGAGAGGATCGGGCCAACCGTTACGCCACCTGGTTTCTGCTGTTCCTGGCGGTCGTGATGGTGGTGCTCTTTGGCGCGTTGTAGCGACCGGTCGGAGATTGGGGGGCTCCCCGGGCTTGCGCCCGGAGAGCGATGCTGGGTGTCAGTGCCCGTACACCCGCATGGAGGTGTTGCGGATAGCAAGATCATCCAATCCCACTGAACCAATGGAGGTGCCTCCCACCAGCACCTGGCCGATGGACATATCGGCTTCAAAGGTGTTGATGTCGATAGCCAGGCTGTCGGTACCCGCCGCATTGGCATCCTTGTAGATGTCCATATCCACCAGTGTGAACAGTGGCAGAAGTGAAGGGTTGTCCGGATCGTAACCTGCGCCGGTAATCCGCATGTCACGAATCCCCACGGCCATGAAGGGCACATCCAGTTCCAGCTCATCGATGGCGAACCGGGTGGTCAGGTTGAGGGCGTCCGTGTCGGTATCCACGGTTGCCTGGGCCTGGAGTATAAGACCCTCCGCAGAGAAGTTGTCCGCCAACAACGTGCTCTCGCCGCCGTTGCCCCGCAGCTCCCAGGCGCCGGTACGTACGGCGAAGTCCACGGGCCGTGCGGTGATGGGGAATACGTTGATAATGGCATCACCATCGTCGGCGACATCCAGTTCAATTTTGATGTTGTCGATCAGATCCGTGCTGCTGGTGCCGAAAATGGCATCGCGCCCGGAGGTGAATTCCTCGAACATGTCGATGCGATCCGCACCGCCAATGAAGATGTCGCTGATGCCCAGCGTGCCTTCATCGGTGTAGGTGAACTCGTCCATGGTGACCTGGGTTTCGAGTTCAATGGTAACGCCCGCCTGGCCGGTAATCTGGCCCATGTCGGCGTCGTGCAGTGGTTTGAGTTCGGCATACCCGCTCAGGGGCAGGCCCGCGATGGCTAACACTAACGCTGATTGCTTCAGGCTTTTCATTGTTATCATCCTTCCTGGTGTTGTTATGGTGGTTTGCCGGCACCCGAAAGTGCGGCTGCCGGAAAACCGGGAGGCCTCTGGGGGCCTCCCTTACTTCCCTCAGAGGTTCGGGGTCAATGTCAGATCAATGCCATTGTCCGGACCGGCGAGGAACTGGTTGAGAACGTCGGTCAGCGGACCGCAGTTCTGCAGGGGAGGCAGTGTGTAGTTGCCAGTCACATCACCGCCCTCGGACAGCGAGAAGTTGGTGCCTTCCACCGAAGCCAGCTCGATGTTGACCGGATCCGCCGTGCGGCAATCCTTGCCACCACCTACCGGAATTTTCAGGCCGAACAGGCGTACGGTTACTTTCGGTACTTCCACATACAGCGAGGAGTTGGCCGTCAGGTTGCCGTCTATCAGCGTACCCGTAGTCATGTCAGCCTGTTCGAACGTCACTTTCGCGTTGGCAGTCAAGCTCTTGAACAGCAGCGGGATCTTGAATTGTCCCTGGGTGGGGTCAAGCGCAAGATCTGCTTCGAACATACCGGTTGCCAGCTCCAGTTGCGTTGCAATGCTGCCTGAGAGAGGCAGAGAGCTTCCGGAAGCGTTGATGTCGGTCTGTCCTTCCAGATCCAGAAGCACCTCGAGCACATCGTCGCTGCCATCGTTACCCTGACCACTCAGGGCCACGGAGACGTCCGGGGTTTCAGGGTCGTCAGAGGCAATGTTGAGCGTCGCGCTGCGTCCACCGGCGGCAGACGGCATGAAGCTGATTTCAACGGTACAGCTGCCATCCTGTGCCACGGTTGTGCAGTCGTTGGTCTGGGTGAAATCGCTGCTGTTGGTACCGGCGATCTCAATGGCGTTGATCATCAGCGATGCGTTGCCTTCGTTGGCAATGGTGACCTGTGCGGTGGCAGTTTCACCGAGCATCACCGAGCCAAAGCTGACGTCAGCAGGCGTAACGCTGATTTCCGGAACGGGCGCGAGCACGCTGGTGCCTGTCAGCGGTACGTCCACCACAGGGTTCTCGGCGTCGCCGGATTCAATGCTCAGAGTAGCGCTCTGGTCACCTTCGCCATCGGGGATGTAGGTGACGTTGACGTCGCAGCTTTCGCCGGCAGCAACAGTGGTACAGCTGTTGGTCTGGGTGAACGCTGCTGCGTCCGCACCACCAAGGCTGATGTTGTTGATGCCAAGTTCTGCCTGGCCGGTATTGGAAATGGTAACCACCTCTTCCGCGGTGGTGCCGGCCTGCACGTTGCCGAAGTCGATGTTTTCCGGGCTGACCGCGATACGGGGTTCAAACTGCTCGTCGGGAACCACCTGCACTGTCTGCAGAATGTTGTCCTGGCCGGCGTTCTGAACACACTCGGAGGTAAATTCGCCGATGGGCGCAGGCGCAATATCGCCGTTCTCAACACGGGCGATCATGTCGAGTGTAAGGCCACCGATGCTGATGACCGCCTCGCCAACATCATCCTCGGTGAAGGTGATGGCCGGGGAAGTGCCCTGAGCCGGAACGGTAAATTCGCCGGTTTCATCGGGAATGGGCGACTGGGGAATGGTCAGCGGTACCGTCAGGTCAATCTCACGGCTCGGCGTGACAACAATGGTTTCATTGGTGGCGGTGCCTTCAATGGTGGCGGAACCCACCAGCTTGAGGCCCAGCCTGGAATCTTCATTCACCGTTGTCAGGGCATCCACCGTGAACTCTGGTGTGGGTTGCCCCACGGTTGCCTGGGTGGGTACATCGGCACTGATTTGCGCTCGAATGGGCTGTTCGCCAATCAACGGGAACGGGCAGGTGAATTCCAGTTCCAGTGACACCGGTTCGGCAAAGGCATTGCCACCACCGGTCATAAGCGCCGCGGCTGCTATCGCAGTACCGAGCGTGCGGACGCTTTTGTTGGGATTCCTGAGTTTCATGAGTTCGTCCTCTAGGGTTTCAATCTTTGTTGTGTGGGTATGCAGAAATCACCGATGAGGACTGCTGTATCGGTCTTGCAATGTGTCCCTTTATGACTGCGCGGAGGTTACTATCTCCACGCAGTGCCATTAGGCCGTCGCCGAGCGGTTCGGGTCATTGCTAAGGCCGGCAAGGTTTTTGTTCAAAGCGGAGAGAGAGCCGGGGAAATTCCAATTTCGTGACGCCCTTCAAATCCCGAAAATCATTCAGTGCGGGCTATCAGGAGCGAGAGCACTTTGAGGATGAGAGCTATTTACGGTCGCGGGCCTGCCGGCGGACATCACCGGGCGTCTGGCCCGTCCAGGAGCGGTAGGCTTTGGTAAAACCGGCCTGGTCGCTGAACCCCAGCTTCTCAGCAATGGAATCGAGTGGGATGACTGTATCGGTGAGGTACAGAGTGGCAAAGTTCTGACGTATCTCGTTTCTGAGCACTCTGAATGAGGTGCCTGCGGTCGACAGGTGCTGTCGCAGGGTGCGGGGACTCATGTCGAGCCGACGTGCAAGATTGTCCATGGTGCAGGGGCGGCCCGGTTGGCTCATGATCATCTCCCGCACCTGCATGACGGTTTCATCGGCCTGTTCTGATGGTTCCCGCTCTCGTGAGCGGGCGTTGGCCAGGATGAATTCCAGGCCGGTATCGTCGTTGCGAACAGGTCGGCCGGACAAAGGCATGGTGACCTGGCTCGCCGGAGCGTTGAAGCGAAATTCGCAGTCGGCAGCAATGCTGCGCCACTGCTCGGGTTCCAGGGACGAGTCGAAATCGAACTCAAAACAGAAGTGATTGCACACCTGGGATGAAATTCGATGGATGCTGCCCATATAGATTTTGGTGAGGCAGGGGCGTAAGTCGCCAAGGCCCCAATTGTCGATCAGTTGTATCCTGAAAGTGGATCCAGTTGAACTGAGGTCCATGTCCATCAGCGGCAGGCCCACGCGCAAGTACTGTACAATCATGCTGATCAGTCGCCGGGGGTTTTCCTGGCCGAGCACGGCGAAGCCAAGTAATCCGTGGGCCGGGAGGTCCAGTTGCTGGCCGAACTGGAAGGCCGCCCTCTCGTCGCCCATCAGCCACTCCGCCTTGCCCAGCAGTTGCCGGACCTGCCCCATGGAAAGACTCGCATCGGGATCGTCCAGCATATCGCTGGAAATGTCGGTATCTCCAAGGATGGCGTGGCGCCGAACGCCCTTGCGCTCCATAAACCGAATAAACTGTCGGGCGTAGCGTGCCGAGATCAGCGGCACTTCGAGCGCCATCGGGCTGGACGTTTCCACCGTTCGTTCCATGAGAGGTAGCCTTATTGAACTGGAACTGTCGCGTTCAGCGCACAGTTGTTTACTCTGTCTTGGCCCAGTATAGGCAGGGTTGCTCGGGTCGATTTTGCTCACCGGTCACGGTTCTGGTGTGATGGCCGGAAATGACAATGAAACATTCGTTAGATTTTGCAGGAGATCGCCCATTGAAAGTGCCCTGTCCGGTGTGTGAAACACGCTCACTGGTGCCGTTCCAGACCATCAAAGGCATACCGTATTATCGTTGTGAAACCTGTGAGGCCACAGTCATGGACTCGTCTTGCTGGCTGGACGAGCGCCGGGAAAGGGATATCTACAACCTTCACGACAATCATCCGGAAGATGAGGGCTATCGCCGCTTTCTTTCGAAGATGACCAGGCCGTTACTCGAAAGGCTGGAAGCGGGTGCACGCGGCCTGGACTTTGGCTGTGGCCCCGGCCCGGCGCTGGCCGGGATACTGCGGGAAGCGGGCATGGACATGTCGCTCTATGATCCCTTCTTTCATCCGGAAACGTCTGTTCTGGAACACCAGTATGATTTCGTATCCTGCACGGAGGTGGTGGAACACCTTCACCGCCCGGCGGATACGTTCCGTCGGCTGGACAGGCTGCTGAAACCGGGTGGCTGGTTGGGTGTGATGACCTGCTTCCAGACAGACGACCAGCGATTTGCCAACTGGCATTACCGGCGGGACCCAACCCATGTCGTGTTTTATCGCGAGTTCACCATGGCCTGGTTGGCCCGGAGGTATGGGTGGCGCCTGGAGGTTCCGGCCAAGGACGTCGCGCTGTTCCAGAAGATTCAGTGAATCGGGGTAGGGCAGTCCAGTACAGGGCACTCGACGGGACGGGGTCCGTCGCTGTCGTTCTGGACATTGCCGTCGAAACGCTCTGGATCGATGGCGCTGGCACAGCTCGCTGCGGTCCTTGATGCCGTGGCACAGCCTTGGGTGGCCAGTGCGTGGGCCAGGTTGTTCCAGCCTGCGGCCAGGTTCGGGAATTTGGCGGTCAGTCTCAGGAAATGTTGCGCGGCCAGGTCCACCTGGCCCTGTTGCCAGGCAATGTTTCCCTGCCCCATGATGGCAGCCGGTTGGTCTGGCCAGGCCTGTTCGGCCGTTCGATAAGCCTCAGTGGCAGCGATGGTCCTGCCAGTGGTTTCCAGGTCGTTGGCGGATGTCAGATAGCGCAGGGGCTGCGCCGTTGCAGGTAGTCGGTCGGGCGGCAGGATGACCGTGGCCCAGTTGTCTGCGCGGTCCCATGTGGCCATGAACACTTCCAGTGCCTGCTCGTGCCGCTCCTGGGTGCCGGTGTGAAGGATGATGGAGCGGTCGCTGGCGTCGTAACCAATCGCCACGGCAAAATGCCATTGTGGCCACCAGTCGAATCGCAGATTCTGCATCACCAGCACCGGGTGGCCAGAGGCTATCTCCTCCAACAGGCTCTTGAGCGAACCGTCCAGCGGGTAGACCAGTAAGCCATGGGATCGGGCGGCGGACACCATTTCAACTTTCAGGCTGCCCTGGCGGGCAGGCAGGTACACCAACTCCTTCAGTACGGCGGGGTTGGTGTTCAGGCCCTGGCTGTTGAGCATCATGGCCAGGGATGCCGGGCCGCACTGGTACAGTTCCTGAGCGTGGAAGGGAACATGGTCCAGCACTTTCCGCTGGTCAACACCGGCCGTGTTCAGGGCAGGGGTATCGGGCCATTGGGGGCGGCTGGCGCAGCCCGCCAGAATCGTTGCCAGTAAGAGACTGACAACGATTCGCAGCAGGTGCAACTGGGTAGGACGGATCACGGAGCTATTGCGCTACCGGATACAGTTGATGAACGGGAAGATATTGGTGGCGCACAGCATATCGGTGATGATGAACACCAGCAGGAACAGAACGATGATCCCGACAACGCCCTCGCCAACGGGAGCCTCCGCCAGTTGTTGCTCAAACGACGACAACTCCTCCGGCGTCAGGTTCTGTATGCGCTGTTCAACCTGCTCCTGACTAACGCCCATTTCCGCCAGTTTCTCTTTAACCTCATCCTGCTCAAGCATGTTGAGCAGTGACTGGCGGTCCAGATCCGTGCGTTGCTCGGTCAGCAGTTCACCGGTTCCAACCATGCCCGCCGAGGCGGACGATGCCCAAACGGAGCCGAAAGCCATCATGATGGCCATGACAAACGATACGTACCGCAGATGGTTTCTCAGGGTTTGCATTACACTCTCCTGTTATTTTCGTTCAAGAAGCGGTCTTTCCGGTTGCTGCCTGCGATGTAGCCGACGGCTACATCCGACATTCAAGCTGACCTAATAGTAGCACGCGTTTTCGGCGTCCCAGGTTCCTAATGGTGACGGAAACTTAAAATGTGGACAGTCCCGTTGCCTCCATCAGCCTGTATTGCCAATACCGTATCCGGGATTCATCGGCCCAGGCATTGTAAGGCAGGCTCATTACCGGTGTTTCGCCCGGGCCGTGGTTCCATTGCTCCTCGAAGAAGCCGGCCGCTTTGCGCACGATCTCTGAGTGCACGTTGGAGCGCACGAGTACGCTGGTTTCAAGGTTCAGGTCGTCAAGGTTGCGGCGGGTGAAGTTGGCCGAGCCGAGCAGCAGTTGAGCGTTGCCGTGGCTGTCGCGCCTGAGCAGTAATTTACTGTGGCACTGCTCACCTTCGGTGTTGCACCAACGTACGGTAATGCCGGCGCCATTTAGCTCCATGGCCGACTGCCGGTTGGGTATGCCGCTTTTTTCCATGCCAAAAGCATCGTTGTTGGCGTCTAACAGTATCCGCACTTCGACACCGCGTTCGTGGGCTTCTTTCAATTCTTCCAGTAACGTTCGGTGCGACAGGTAGAACATGGCCAGATCCAGCCTGTCGCCTGCCTTTGCGGTGCCAATGATGTCTCTCGCGGTTGTCCGTATGGCCGATTCTGTGACGACCTGGATGGTATCGAGCGAAGCGATGCCGGCCGCGGCTTGAGGCAGGCTGCTGATCATTTCGTCCACCACCTCGGTGTCTGCACCGGACATCGCCAGAACGGCACGCTCACTGAGCAGCAAATCGGCCACGGCAGGCCCTCCGAATCGCAGGCCGATATTGCTGTGCCGGCTACTGCCATCGTGGGGGTTGGCGGAGGTCACCAGGGCGTTAAAGCCCTCTGCGTTGTCGGTGATCAGGACTTTGCGGTGGTTGGCCTTGAAGTTGGGGAGGGCCAGGTAACTGCGCAGGGTGACCGGCTGCTCACCGAGTGCGTTTGGTAGCCAGCCCCCGGTCGCGGAGTTGCCCATCCACTGACAACAGAAGCGCCACAGGCCGGACCAGATGGGGTTGCTGTCACGAAGGCGCTCCAACCTGGTTTCTATTACCGGAATGCCTGCTTGCCTTAATTGCTGGAAGTAGGGCGAGACCGTACCACCGTATACGGTGTTTATGGGATCGGAAATAACGACAATACGCACATCCGGATTCGCCTTGCGTTGCTTGAGCAGGGCGTCAGTCAACTCCCTTGCCAATGGCCGCTGACGGCTGCCTTCCTCGCGGGTGCCGTTGAAGAGGAACATATCCACCAGAACAAAACGGCGAGCCGCCGAAATCATGTTGAGGGCCTCGTCGAAAATTTCCTGGTCCAGCCGCGGTTCCTCGTTGCCGAAATGCAGGGTCCTGTCGGTGAGAAGCCTGGCATTCGTCAGAGGATGGACTGTGCCCTCGTAACCTATCCCCGGCGGCAGGGGCTTCAATGTGTGGTAAAAACCGGTTGTTGTGATGGTCAGAATAACCAGGCCGATCAGTAACTTCACTGTCATCGTCGTACTTCCTGACGGAAAAGGTCCAAAGACGAAACTATACTGCACCGGAACCTGTGCCGTCCTTACACCCTTGTCATCCTGGGTTAATAATGGTCGCGACGTGATCGTGGTCCCAGGTAAACAAACACTTACAAAAAACGTTCTTCTGGAACTATCGCTGCCGGCGTTCACTTTCTAAACTTGCTGGATCAATCATTTACGATAACGATTCCTGTGAATTCACTGGCTTTTATTGGTTCCCGTCTGTTCAGTCTGCGCCTGCTCATTGTTGTGCTGGCGTTGGCTTGTGTGTTTGTGGGTGACGCGCTGCCACTGCTGGGCTGGTTGGATCGGGTGCTGTTCAGCGCTCTTGGCAACCCTGAGGGTATTGGGGATGCTGTTCGGGTTGTGGATATGACACCGGACGCCTTCGCAATAGCGCTGCAGGCCCGGGGGCTCGTCGAGCCAGAGTGGTCGGCGCTGGCGATTCGTGCCGGGTTGATGGTGTCGACACTCATCCTGGTACTTGCAGTTCCCAGAATGGGTGGAGCGGTCGCGCTGCCGGTGCTGTTACTGATTGCCGGGGCACTGGTGGTTCTGCAAGCAGCGTTCATGTTCTATCAGAGCGCCTGGCTGCCATTGGGTGAAGTGGTGACCCTGCTGATGGTCGGCTATGTCATCATGCTGTTCTGGCTGCAACCGAGGCGGGATATCGTCGCCTTGTCAGAGAATGTCCGCGTAGCCCGCACGCGGCTTGGTCGTCTGCTGCTGCAACAGGGACAGCCCGAAGAGGCGCTGGAGGTGCTGGCTGAATGCCCGCCCACCGAAGATACCTTGGCATTGCAATACGACATCGCCATTCAGCAGGAGCGCAAGCGGCAGTATGACCGCGCGTCAGCCACCTACCAGCAGATTCTTCAGCAGAAGCGAAAGTATCGGGACGTGGAAAAACGCCTGGCGGCACTCGGGAGCCTGACCACCGAGGCAACCGTTGTTTCTCCCGGTGGCTTTGACAATACCCGAACCCTGGTCATGCCTGAGCAAAGTGTCAGCCGGCCCACCCTGGGCCGCTACGAGATCGAGCGCGAGATAGGGCGGGGCGCCATGGGCGTGGTCTATCTCGGCAAGGACCCCAAGATTGCCCGTACCGTGGCCATCAAGACGCTCAGTTACCAGGCGTTTGAGGACAACGAACTGCGGGACCTGAAATCACGCTTCTTTCGGGAAGCCGAGGCGGCGGGCCGCCTCAGCCATCCGGCAATTGTCACTGTGTATGATGTCGGGGAAGAGGCCGACCTTGCGTTTATCGCCATGGATTATGCCAAGGGCAGGCCGCTTAGTGAATTTGGCAAGCCGGGGCGGTTACTGCCGTTGGCGAAGGTGCTGGATATCGTCGCCCGGGTGGCGGATGCCCTCGATTACGCGCATCGCCAGAAGATCATCCATCGCGATATCAAACCGGGTAACATCATCTTCAACCCGGACAACGGTGAGATCAAGATTACCGATTTTGGCATAGCCAAGATCTCCGACGACTCCCGGACTCGCACCGGCAGTGTCATGGGCAGCCCACTGTATATGTCCCCTGAGCAGCTCAAGGGCCAGAAAGTGACTGGCGCCACCGATACCTACAGCCTGGGAATCACGCTGTACAAACTGGTGTGCGGGGAAACACCCTATCAGGGTGATACCCTGGCCAACCTGACCTACCAGATTCTGAACAAGCGCCCACGGAGTGTCCGCGAGTTCAACCCGGAACTCCCCAACGGTGTTGTCCGTCTGATTAATAAAGCCATACAACGGGAGCCTGACAAGCGCTTCCTGAGTGCCGCCACCATGGCGGAAGCGTTGCGAAGACAGGCGAGCCGTGAGGCAAGGGAGGAAGCATCGTGATGAATCCCCAGGTGGCTGGCATAACGGATGTAGGCGCGTTGCGTACAGCCAACCAGGACGCTATTGACTGGCGGGTCAGCGAGGATAACCGGCAGGTGCTGCTGGTGGTTGCCGATGGCATGGGCGGTTACCACGGCGGAGAAGTGGCCAGCCGCATTGCCGTAGACACGGTGATGGAAGTGCTGGTGCCCTGGTTGTCGCCGGATGAGGGGGTGCCGGAGGAGCCGGACGATGCCATACAGTTTGCGATCAACCTGGCCAGTGAGCGAATTGCTGATCGAAGGGCTGCCGATGCGGACCTGGCCAAAATGGGGACCACGCTGGTCATGGCCTGGGTGATTGACGGTGAGGCTCACATTGCCCACCTGGGGGATTCCCGCTGCTATCTCGTTCAAGGGCGCGAACTGGCATGCCAGACCCGGGATGACACCGTGGTACAGAACATGCTGGATGACGGCAGCATCCGCCCTGATGACGTGCCCCATGTGCCTTTTCGTAATGTGCTGACACGGGCGCTTGGCGCCTCAGCGGCCATTGCCAGCTTCCGCCGCGTGCGGATGGCAGCTGGAGACTCCCTGTTGCTCTGTTCCGATGGCCTGACGGGGGCCTTGCCAGAGGACCAATGGCTGTCGCTGATGTCTGTGTGCGAAACACCCGACGATAAGGTCCGGGCGCTGGTGGATGCGAGCCTGGATAACGAGGCGGCCGACAATGTGTCCGTTGTACTGTTGATTCTTAATTAATGGAGGAGGCCTGTATGGCGTCACTTTCCCAACTGGTGGACAACGTTGTGGTGACCACTTTTGAGCTGGATCAGCCGGAGATTCATGTCGGCAGGCGTGGCGATAACGATATCCGCATCGACGAGATTTCAGTCAGCGGCCATCATGCGTTGATCGAGGCGGTGCCCAATGCCTATCTGGAAGGCACGGTGGACTATTACATCACCGACCAGAACAGCACCAACGGAACGTTTGTGAATGAACTGCGGATTGACCGACGCCAGCGCCTGAACAGTAACGACCTGGTTCGCATTGGCTGGAACGAATTCCGCTTCATTGACGAAGATGAAAACGCGCTGGAGAAAACCGCCTACATACTGGATTAGTGGTCCGTTGGCAGGCCGTTGAGCACCAGTCTGGAGAACCGGCCGAGCAGGGAGGTGGCGTTGGGCGCATCGATCACGTTCTCAATCAGTGCCTTGGCATCGAGCCCTTCCTTTTCCAGATCGGGTGCCTGCACCTTGAGGTAGGCCCGCATCACCTCTGCTGAGAATTCCGGGTGGAACTGGATACCCCAGGCGCAGCGGCCCACGCGGAAGGCCTGATGCGGTTCGAACTCGTTTCGGCCCAGAAGAACGGCGTTCTCCGGCAGCCGGAGAACGGACTGCCGATGTGTCAATTGCGCCGGGAATGTTTGGGGCAACCCCTTAAATAAAGGGTCATCCATCGCTGCGTCCAGCAACTCTACCTGATGGGTGCCGGTTTCCCGGCCACGTGGATGATAACCCGCTTCACCACCCAGAGCGTGGGCCAGCAGCTGATGGCCATAGCAGACCCCCAGAACTGGCACCTCTTCCGTCACTGCCTCAGCCAGCCACGCGGCAGTGCACTCACTCCAGGGCGCCCGGTCGCTGACCATGGCCGGAGATCCCGTCACCACGATCCCGTCCCAATCCCCGGGTTTGCCCGGCAGATCGTCAACCGTGACATCGACCACCTTAAGGTCGAGCTCCGGAGCCAGCCCTGCCAGGAACCAGCTATCAAAATCCCCGAATGACTCCAGAAGGGACGGGTAGGTATTACCTGTTTTGAGTATGACGACCCTGGTCAAGGTGTTGCTCCCGTCAGTCTGCGATGACTGCGTTGTGGTAAACATTCTGGACGTCATCGAGGTCGTTCAGCATGTCCATGAACTTCTCGAACAGCTCAATGTCGTCGCCTTCGACAGTGGTGGTGGTCTGGGGCAGGAACTGGATCTCATCCACTTCAAACTCCAGGCCTTCAAACGCTTCCTGCAGTGCCTGTCGCGCCTTGGCATATTCGGTGTGGGGCGCGAACACAGTAATCATACCCTCTTCGTGCTCAATGTCAGTGACATCCACATCCGCCATCATCAGTGCTTCCAGGGCCGCTTCCTCGTCGTCGCCCTTGAAACCGAGAATGGCGCAATGATCGAACATATGGCTGACGCTGCCCTGGGTGCCGATCTTGCATTTGGTCTTGGTAAACGCCAGGCGCACGTCACCGAAGGTGCGGTTGGGATTGTCGGTCAGACAATCCACGATGGCCATGCAGTTACCCGGGCCGAAACCTTCATAGCGGGCAGGGGAGAAGTCCTCACCGGCTCCGCCACGGGCTTTCTCGATGGCCTTCTCAATGACGTGCGCGGGCACCTGGTCCTTCTTGGCACGGTCGATCAGGCCTCGCAGGCTGAGGTTGGCCTCCGGGTCCGGACCGCCGGACTTGGCGCATACATAGATTTCACGGCCGTACTTGCTGTAGACCTTGGTTTTGGCGGCGGCCGTTTTGGCCATGGAGTCTTTGCGATTCTGATAGGCTCTGCCCATTACGCTGCCTCAATGTCGTTTTCAAAAGTGCGGATTTTACTCGACTAGACAGGCTGGCGACAGCCTTATTTGTCGAGGCTGCCGATGACAACGGCATGATCACAAAATGCCTTGTTTGAAGTGTTTTCAGGCCAGTTTGGGGACCCGGCGGATGCCCTTGCGGATGCCCTGGTCGAGAGCGGAGCTGACCAGCTTGCCGGTAAACGGCACGATGTCGTCAAAGGAAATGGTGTACTGGACGCGAGTTCTGCCGTTGGCGGCATCGTCGAAGCGGATGCGGCCGAGATGGTTGCGGATGGGGCTCATGCTGGAAATGGTGTACTCAATGAGCGTGCCTGGCTCGAAGGTAATGACGGTCTCTTCAAGGCCGATGGGGCCGATGCCGATCTTGCGGATGGACCCAAGGCCGTTGGGGTCGGCCTGGTCGCTGTCGCGAATGCGCTTCACCGGCGCTCCCAACAGCTTCCCGAAGCGCTCATGGTCCGCAAACAGTGCAAACACACGGTTGCGCGGCACATCAAAGGTTTCGTCAATTTCAATCTTGTAGTTCGCCATGTATGAACTCTTCAGAGACAGTTTCCAACAGGGTATCCGGTTATGTGTTACAACAAAAGTGACGTGCTGGCAATGACCGGGCGTTGGCCCAAAAGGGCTGAATGGCAGCCGAGCGACAGGTACACTGAGCACCGTGGTGCCTCAGGTATCATACCCCCAATACAGCCCGACAAGGTGCATGGACCCGCATGAACAACGATAACGAACAACCCGCACGCTCTGATCTCGCGACACCACTGAATGGCCTCTTTGCGCTCGGGATACTCTATACCCTCTACGTCGCCCACCAGATTGTCCTGCCAATTGTCCTGGCGGTCCTGACCAGCCTGCTGTTGTTTCCCCTTGTCAAAAAAGCCTATGACAAAGCCGGGATCCCAAGGGTGCTCAGCTCATTGGTGTTGATCATCGTGGTGATCGCTGGTCTGGCGGGTGTTGGGGCCGCCGTCGCAACGCCTGCCCTGGAGTGGGCGCAGCAGGCGCCACAGGGGATCTCACGACTGCTCATGGGGGAGAGCGGCATTAAAAGCCAGATTGACAAGGTCAACGAATCGGCAAAGAAAGTGGAGGAGTCCATGGACGAACTGTCCAAGGACGAGAAGACCACAACCAACACTGTCGTCCTGAAAACCGACTCGTGGCGCAATCAGCTATTGACCAAGGCCCGTAACGGTGCGGCCGGCCTCGCACTTGCGCTGGCCCTGACCTATTTCCTGTTGGTGGGCGGTGACCGCATCATCCTCAACTTTGTGCGGCAACTCCCGAGACGACAACGTCGCAACGTGCTCCAGATTGCCCGCGATTCCCAGCAGCAGATCGCCCAGTATCTGGCGGTACTCAGCCTCAGCAACCTGCTGGTTGGCATCACCACCGGGCTCATCTGCTGGGCAGTGGGGCTTCCGGACCCAGCCGTTTGGGGGCTCGTTGCCGGCTTGGCCAGATTCATCCCTTATCTGGGCGTTATCCTGACCATCATCCTGCTTGCGGTTGTGTCTGCCACCAGCCTTGACACACTCTGGATAATGGCCATCGCCCCGCTCGGCTACCTGGCACTTACCTCCACCGTCGGTTTTTTCATCGAACCCTGGATCCACGGTTTTCGCATGGCCATCAATCCCGTGGTCATCTTCGTATCCATCTTCTTCTGGGGCTGGTTGTGGGGGCCGGTGGGTGTGCTGCTGGCGGTGCCTCTGATGACCATCATCCAGGTGGTCCTCAAGCAGATCCCGAAACTGCGGCCGATCTACAAGGTTATTGCGCGGTAAAAGCGGCCTGGGGGCCCTGACACTGGTATGAATCTGGCCTATCCTGACCTGATATCCAGCAAAGCAGGAGCAGAACGCCCATGATCCAGAAGACCATGAAAGCCATGCTGCTCACCGGCCACGGTGGCGTCGAGAAACTGGAATACACCGAAAATGTGCCCATCCCCACCCCTGGTGCGGGAGAGGTGCTCGTCCAGGTCACCGCCACCGCGAAGAACAACACCGACCGCAAAGCCCGGGAGGGTCTATACCCCACCAAGGATAAAGGCGACGTAACCTCCTTTCAGATGGGAGGCTCAGCCACGCTGACGTTCCCAAGAGTTCAAGGCGCGGACGTTGTTGGGCGTATCGTCGCCGTGGGGCAGGGTGTTGAGGATACGCGGATCGGCCAACGAGGCCTGCTGGACTTCAACCTCTACGCCGACGACCGCCGGGATATCAACCTGACCCCGGACTACTACGGCCACGGCGCCGATGGTGGGTTCGCGGAATATATTGCTGTGCCTTCCGACCAGTTTCACCATGTCGAGAATGCCGATCTGGCCGATGCCGAACTTGCCGCCATGGGCATGTGCTCCTACCAGACCGCCTTGCACATGCTCACATCAGCACGGGTAAAAGCGGGCGAGCACATCCTTGTGACCGGTGCCAGTGGTGGCGTTGGTACGGCCCTTATCCAGCTTTGCCGCATCATGGGGGCGATTCCCTATGCGCTGAGCCAGCGTGACAAGGCCGACCCACTGCTCAAGCTGGGCGCCGAAGCCGTGCTGGACCGTTCCGACATGGACAACTTCACGGATCAGGTGCGGTCCGTCACTGGGGGGCGACCGATTGATGCCGTGATGGACCTGGCCGGTGGCGAGATGACCGATCAGTTTATCGACACCATGATCTTCGACATGAACAGCCGCGATGATTACCCAAGGCTCAGCATCGCTGGCGCCAGCGCCGGAAACGTCAGTGAAATCATGTGGACACGGATTTACCTGTATCAGGTGCAGGTGTTCGGCGTGTCACACGGCACCCGGGAGGAAGCCGAACAACTGGTGGCCTGGATTCGCAGCGGCCAACTGAAGCCGGTGCTGCACGCCGCTTTCAGACTGTCAGAGTTGCACGAAGCCGAACGCTACTTCGTCAACCGCAACAGCAACTACCTGGGCAAAATCGTAATCGTCCCGGATGCCCAATGGGCCGAGCATGGCGCCCCGTTTGCCCTGGAGAAGTCCTAATGCGTCCCGAACTCAAACTGCAACTGATGGACACCCACGCCGGCGGGGATGTGAGCCGGATAGTAACTGGCGGGATCTGCCCGCTTCCGGGGGACACCGTGCGCGCCCAGATGGAATACCTGCGGGACAAGGCAGATGGCCTTCGCACTCTACTACTGGAAGAGCCCTACGGCATCCCGGAAATGTCCGTGGACCTGCTGGTGCCGCCCACAGACCCCGAGGCAGTCGCCGGTTATATCATCATGGAAGTGATGGGATATCCGATTTACTCCGGTTCCAACACCATCTGTACCGCCACGGCCGTTCTGGAGAGTGGCATTGTCGCCAAGCGGGAAGGGTGGCAGAGTTTCGCTCTGGAAGCTCCAGCGGGCCTGGTCCACATTGACGCCCTTGTTCGGGACGGTGTTGTAGAAGCCATTACCTGCGGCGGGCTGCCCAGTTACATCGACACCTACCAGGCCAGCATCCACGTGCCCTCGATCGGTGACGTATCCTACAGCGTGGCCTACAGTGGTGGTTTCTACGCCCTGGTGGACGCGACGAGCCTTGGGTTTTCCCTGACCCTGGATGAAGAACGCAAACTCAGCGAATGCGCCTATCAGATCGTAGAGGCCATCCAGGCAGAACGCGGCTTCTCCCACTACACGCTGGGTGATGTCGGACCCTTGCCCTTCCTCCATTTCATGGGGCCGGTTGAACAATTGTCGGATCATTCGTATCGCTCCCGTTCGGCCACTTATGTGCACCCTGGCGTCATCTGCCGCAGCACCACCGGCACGGGTACTTCAGCACGGCTTGCGTTAATGAACTACGAGGGCAAAATCAGCCCGGGCGACCGCCTGGAAACCGTCTCCCTGCGTGAAACCGGGTTTATCGGTGAGTTCACAGGCGTGCGCCAGGAAGGGAAGCACCAGGTGGTCGAGAATACCATCACCGGCAAGAGCTACGTTCTTAACCGGGCGGATATCATCGTGAACTGCGATGATCCGATGGTTGACTGTGGGGGGCTTACTCACA